>NZ_JAIJZP010000011.1:0-71945 GCF_019754175.1 Streptococcus sp. 2018162
CCACATGTTCGTTCTTATGAGGAGTTACGAGAGGTGTTGGAAGAGAATATCAGCCTCTATCTTGAGTTCTTTGAAGCACTGAAGAAATACCAGTAGACTACTTAGAAGTTATAGGGAATCATCTAGAATTTTCTAGGTGATTTCTTTTTGGTATGGTAGAATAAATGTGTAGATTTTTGAAAACTTTATACCATGCCAAACAATTATATTCGATAAAGTAGATATAATTGGAGATTGATATGAAATATGAAGATGTAAAACAAAGATTATTTGCTATTATTGATAGTTATATTGATGACACCGAAATTCGAAAAAAGCTTTTGGAACAGGCACAAGCAGTGCGATTAGTAAGAGGGGTGTTGTACAGTTTAGACAAATATAAAAATAGAGATTTTACGATATCAGATTCAGAGTTTTGTAAAGATTTATTTTTCCATTTTGGATGACAAATTGTAAATTTGCTACAATATATATAAGAGGTTATCCTCAGTTAATTACAGATAGAACAAAAAAATATAAACTTTAAAGATGTAACAATAATAGGAGATTAATTTGATGTTGAGTTACACAGAAGCAGAAAATATTTTATTAAATATTTTAAATGACTATATCAATGGAGTCGAAAAAGCAATAATTTTAGAGTTAATTAAATCAGGTTCATGGAAGGCGGCAATATATGAAATTGATAAAAAAAATCAAATCATTAACCCAAAGTGATCATCAAAAATTAAAAGAGGTCTTTGGGCTATATTGCTAGATTAATAATTGTATATCAAAAATAAATAGGACCTGCTATTGCAAAACTAACCTCTCAGTCAAGTTATGACATTCCTAAAAATGATAAGGGTTATACTAAATCAAATTTAAAATTGTGTCAAGATGTCCATAAAGAATATAAGGCAGAGAATGTTTTAAAAGGATATAGAGAAAAAGAGTTTACTTTACCAAGTGGTAAGAGGGTTGATTTTATTGATTTTGAAAATAATATTGTTTATGAGCTAAAACCTAATAATAAAAATCAAATTAGGAAAGGGGATAAGCAACTACAGGGCTATATTGACGAATTAATTTCTGAAACAGGTGAACAATGGACAGGAGTACTGGATACTTACTAATTGAGGTATAAAATGGAGTTAAAAGAATTTAAAAATATTGTATTTGATATTTTGAAGAAGAATGGTTTTAAATATATAAAAAGTAAATATTGTTTTGAGAACGATGAACTATTAGTTTTTATTGAATTCCAAAAGTCTAACTTCTCTAACGCTTACTATATTAATTACTATTTCGTCATTAAGGACTTGCACAAAAGAATTGAAAAATTGACTATAAAAATAAGAGACTTTGGAGCAAGGTTTGCTTATTATAATTATGAAGGTGAACTTGTTAATAATGAGTTTGAACTTGAAGAGATTTCAAATGAGAATTTAACATTTTCTATACAGAAGGAGTTAGATGAAGAAGTGTTTCCTGCATTTAATAAGGGAATTTATGATTATTTGAGTTCTAGACCTATTATGAAGAAAATGAGCAGCAAAGCTACAAAAAAATATCTTGAAGAACAGACAAAAATATCTTGAAGAACAGACAAAAATATCTTGATTAAGACTGGTTGTTTGAAGAAAATGTAAAAAAAGTAATACGTAAAAATCCAGCTATGCTATATAAAGATTTTTGGAGGAATTTTGGAAGATGGTTTATAAATTTGGGAGAAATGCAAATTTTTTAGATACTACTTCAGTCGTAATTCTTGATGATAGCAACATAAAGGAAGTTTGTTATTTAGATTATAAAAAAGGGTGGTTTAAATTAGCATTTAAAGCTGGGGAAATGCTTGAACTATCTTTGATTCCAGAATTGATATTTTATTACAATTCATCTGTAGGTGGAGAATTTTATGAGACTATAATTAATGCTTTTGGTCTATTGACTATTCGATCTGATGTGATGGAGGCTTTTATAGAGAATGGAGTAACTGGATTGCAGTACATCCCTATTATTATTGAGGATAAAGAAACGGGTTATCGAAATACAGATTATTACATTGTTAATTTTCTGACCCAATTAGATGCTGTTAATTTAGAGTTTAGCAAGTTTAATTATAATGCAAAATATAATATGTATTCGTTTTGGGGAAATCGAATTAGTTTTAATTCTCATATTATTGATGGTATAGATATATTTATTGATAAGAAAGCAAGTATGTCAGTTTTTGTCTCTGAAAAAATTAGGCAAATTTTCATAAAAAAGAAATGGAATACAATGATATTTACTGAATTAAATATTGTTTAGAATTTTTCTTTAAAAATCTTATTACCCCACTACGGGTACAGCAGGTGAGTTCTTCTATGTTAATGATATTTACCGTGTAATTACTGGTACAGACCCTATTACTGGTGAGAAAGCTAGTCGTTTGGAAGCAGCGGCATGGCTGGCAACGGACCTCATTAGCATGGGAGGTTCAAAATTCGGTAAACTGGCTAAAGTTGCGACTAAGGCTGACAATCTATTTGATGTTGTTAAAGGTTCAAAAATTATCACTCGAGCTAACAAAGCGATTGATAGTACCAAAACCTTCATAAAATCGAATGTAGGCAAACTTCTCGACACCCCATTTGGTTTCCCTCCGCAACTCGCAGGAGTTGGTGGTATGACCATGAACGCAGGTGGAATCACTTTGCGTGAAGTTGGACAAAACGCCAAGAAAGGTTTTGACAATCTTTGAGATGATCCTACTTAAAATAGAGGACCACATTTTAATGGTATGGAAGGAAATCACTATGATTATTGAAAAAGAGGAAAATATTGATATTTCATATTTAAATGTTAATCTCTCTGAAAATATAGTTGCGACACGTTGGGAAATAAGTAGACAATGTAATAAAAGAAAAGAATACTTAGAATACATGGTTAATCAACTTTATATTTTTTCGAAAAAGATTCGATTTAAATTGGTTGTTGCAGTAGGGGATGATGATTTTAATGAGTCAACTAGGATTATTAACTATTATAAACTTTGGAAATCGTTATCAAAATATAATCTAAATGTGATAAATGGGAAGTACTCAGAAGAAATATCTCTTAAAAAAGATACTATGATTAGATTCTTTGGTGGAATTGAACTTTTAGAGGAACAGTCAGTTTCGGGTTGTGTTGATGTTATACTTACAAGAATGACTTCACATTTATTACTATTACCTTCTAATTTGAGTGTAGAAGAGATAATAAAATCTGGTTTTTCTAGGGGTTTATCTGAAAATAGTAGCTATATTTCAAATGTTGTCAATCAAGGGGGAGTTGTGCTATTTCGAGAAGGATACTTTGATGATATAAATACTGGTTTTATAGGCTTTGGACCCGAAAGATTGATGAGCCAAACATTGTTTGGAAATTAGAGCTTATATTGTTATTTTCAATTATTTATTGATAATTTTTGGAAAATCGCTCTAGTTCACGAAATCATCTAGACTTTTCTAGGTGATTTCTTTTTGGTATGGTAGAATAAATTTGTAAACCTTTGAGAACAGATTATCATGTGGAAACTGTCTAGATAGCTCTGCTATTTTCACAAAAGCTAAAAACTCTTAAACACGTATCCACACTTATAGCTCAGTTTTAATGGATAAAGGAATACCACGAATGATGGCGTGGTTGTATGATATGTGTGACTTAGACATGGGAACAATAGCGTATGGATAAGTTATGGCAAAATAGTAAGGATGGTTTCTCATTGTTGGAATTTCAGTTTAAAATTCCTTACAGGGGTCGATACTGATATTAGAAGTAGGGGGTAAAATCGTGATTAATGATGTGAAGGAAAAATCTCAGGATATCATTCGCAATTCTAAAGTGCTAGATGTTAGTGCTGAAAAATCAAGAAACGAGATACGTTTACGTTGGGGTGAATTAGTAGAAGATAGATATACTGCGGAAGCAAAATTTGGTGAGAGTAGTGATTTTGAAATCGCAATGATTGCATTAAAAGGCAACAAGTCTGAAATTGTCCTTGATTTTCCATTTTGTCATTTTTATAGACTAACAGAACGAGAATTATCTCTGTACCTATATCAAGTTCCAAGCGTATCCGAACTAGGGATAGAGTACCCTTTGTATAAAATAGTTAATAGTTTGCTGGTTGAACAAGTGGTTCAAGTGGCTGGTGGGGTATTGGAAAAAGAAGAATTAGAACATTATCAAATTCTCTCAACAAATATAGTTATTGACGTCATTCTATACAAGGGAGAAGAAATTTTAATTCATGATGAAGGGATAAATGATGGCCAAGTGGGTTGATATAGGAGGCAAAATTGAGAATGATTGGTACCAAGTTCGATGTCAGATAGATCAAGACATGAACCTAAAAATTTATCTTGATGGGTTGAAAAATCAAGAAAATCATTTCTGCATAGATTTTGAGAAAATATTATTTTGTAAAGTTATTGATGAAGGGTGGGATTTGAATCCGTGTGAATATTGGGATGATCCTAAAAATATTCCGATGATACATAAAGCTATTTTGGTAGAACTTCTTGATAGCCATTTAAAAAGAATTATACGAGAAAATCATCAGGTCCCATTCCGTCATTATCAAATTCTTGGTATTAATTTTGGTATCGATGTTATTTCGGATAGTCAGCCAATTATCAACAAGTTAAAGGAGAATTAGAAGGTTTAAGGATGTTAATTGACATTGAGGAGTAGTAATCTGTACTTCTCATTGTGGAGAAAGTTAAAATAGCTAAGCTAACATATCAAAACTCTAGAATAGTTATTGAAATCATCTAGACTTTTCTAGGTGATTTCTTTTTGGTGTGGTAGAATAAATGTGTAGACCTTTGAGAACAGATTATCAGGTGGAAACTGTAATGAATTTAATAAAAAATAAGAAGAACTACTTTCTGTGTGTTCTTGCAATCTTTCTAGTACTATTTATTACTATTACTTGCTCAAGAGTTTTTTCAAACAATGTGTATTATTTAGATGCTGACGGGAAGATTGAATTAAATATTAAGGGGAACTATGATAATCTTGATGCATATATGACGTTTGAGATTGCTAGTGAGTCGAAAAATGGAAAGATACGACTATCAGGTAGAAATATTTTGGCAGATATAGACTCCAATATTATTTATAATATTGAAAAACAGCAAATTGAAAAATGGATAGATACAGATAACGACGGGGTGTCAGAATTAACTATTTTACCAAATGATACTTCGCAAAGTATATATATAGATTCAAAAGGACTTGTTATAAAGCTACCGAATCAATATCGTTTTTCAATAAATTCTCCTAAAGATTTTTCAATTGTAGTTGAGAATATATCAAATACTTCAGTATCGTTTTCTAAAAATGTAAAATATAACTAGTAGGTTAGGTTGTTGCGGACACCTACGATGCCTTCCTGTTTTACAATATGCAATAATTATTTTACAGATTAAGTACTTATTAGCTTATGCTAAAGTATTGGTGAGGGGCAGTCGGATTAGTTTTAACATTTGAAACGCTATCAATAATTTTATCGACTTGAAATCATCTAGACTTTTCTAGGTGATTTCTTTTTGGTATGGTAGAATAAATTTGTAAATTTTTGATAACAAAATATCAGGTGGAAACTGTTAAGTAGCTCATCAATTTATTCAAGATTTGAGCCAATGATGTGGAGGTATATATGAATCACAAATTTTCAAAATATTTTTTTATAATTGTCATAATTGTCACGAGCTCATTTCTGATTTTTAAAGTTTTTAATTACTATAGTCAAAAGGTAAAATATAATTCCTTAGAGAATGTATTCTTAGAAATGAACTATGCCGAGGTATATAGTGGGGCACTGAAAGGCTTACCAGATTTGAGTACTGTTTTAGGAAGTCCGCAATCATTTAGAGAACCGGATAGAATAACAGAGTTGCCCGTTCTTGTTAATGCCCCAGATGGAGGGGAGGTATCTATATTTGTTGGTCTGGAACAAGCGTTCAGTATTGAGTATTCAAAAAAATTAGGGAATGATACTTATTTATATATAGACTATGAGTATAGGGATAAGAAATTACTAGGAAGCATTGAAATTTCTAATTCAAATAGCTCTTTAGTATGGGCTAAGTCTGACTATTGGATAGATAAAAAAAGGGGTGAAGCGGTAAATCTGCAAGAACATCTAGAGAGTTCCTATTGGTTTTCTTCCTCCAAAGGCCTCCCTTCTTTGCAATTAACTGAAAAAGAAGAAGTATTAAATTATTTGAAAACGTATGGTATAGATGCTACTTGGTTAAGGGAAAAATCATCCTATATTTTGAATAATGTTGTTCTCAAGACTTGGTTTGAAAAGGGGAGTCAACGCTATTCGTTTGACAATCTTGGGGATGTTAAAATTATAGAATCAAGTGTATTAAAATAAATTGCAAACTTATCTATTGTAGTACAGATTTCTTCATTTTAGAGTCTAAAATCTGACAGTTTCACTCAAAGTCCATGTTTCTCATTGATAAACCACAAATATAGAAAAAAAACGGATAGCTCCAAGAGAAAATACTACTTGTATTGTTATACTGATAGTAGTTAAAAGTCTTTTATTTGCTAGAGACTCTCATCTTAGTAAGGAAGGGATAGTCTAGAAATGGGACGATTAGCTTGCCAATATTTTTGTAGCTAGCGCAAAAATAGATCAAATAAAAGAAGGAGACTCTTATGAGCAAACGTAAAATTATATCAAGTTTATTTTTAAGTGCTACCGTACTGGGAGGATTGCTGTTTACACAGACACCAACCGTAAAAGCAATTGCGTCAGACGGAAATGTGCAAATAACAAATAACACCCCTCAAAATTCACCTATCTTTTCTCTAGGGGATCCTATTCAAGAAACTAACTATAACGAATCGGTCAAAAAGTCAGTATCCATTGATGCAACGATTGGAGACTCTGAAAATGAAGTAAAATGGACGGTAAACTTTGATTCTACCCTTTGGAACCTTCGATATGATAAGGGAGGATATTATTTTATCATCCCTGATGGTATGCAATTGAAAAAACTTGTTAATAAGAAAACAGGAGAAAACTTGTTGGACAAATTCTCAACCGATGTTAATGATGATAAAAATGGTTCAGACAGCAAGTACCGTCACTTTAAGAAGGGTAAAGAAACACATTGGGAACGAAACTTTGATAGCCAATGGGGTTGGTCAGCAGGACGTGTAGGCAGTTGGCAAGTAAACCAATGGAAAGATGAAAATGCGTTTTCAGATATTTATTATATAGATAATCCTAGCAGTGATGGTCTGGCAACCTATGAATTGGTCACAGAAGTAACAGATCCAAGCAAAGCTAACAAATCCTTCCCTCTGGTAGCAGTCATGAAGAACTATTACGCTAAAACTTGGTATCTTGGTGAACCAGCTTCGTTGGCAGGACGCGAGGTAACTATTGAACCTCGTCAAACGAATTAAAAAGATTCGCAAGGAAATGTTTTTTCTAGGATTTTGGCACCAGTATTCCTTCAAAATTGAGAAGGTTTGAGGGTTTTAAGCCAACCAGTGGCAATCGTGTGTAGTTAAGGCTACTACGATTGCCTTTTTCTGCGAGTCCTCGTCTTTTTGCTTGAATAAACTAGTTCTTGTATAATATGATGAGGAAATGGGTGTATCCAGGGCTGTTGATACTCAATAAAAATCAAAAGTAGCCTAGGAAACGAAGCCGATGACAGAACTCTGTTGTTTTCTTATTTCAAGGCAACAGGCTAAAAAGCCCCACAGGAGTTTTTCACTCATCGAGGCAAGTTGACAATGGATAATTTTGATATTTAAAGAGTATGAAATCTGAAAAACAGTATAATAGAACCTAGGACACAGAGCTATTTTTTTAGAAACTGTGGTATACTTTAGACATACTGCCTGACATCGCTTCAGTAATCTCTGCTTAGAAAGGATTTATCATCTTGCAATACAAACACCTACTCTTTGATCTTGACCATACTCTTCTTGATTTTAGCCGTGGAGAAGAAGTAGCCTTAACCCAGTTTTTGACAGCTATGGAGGTTGAAGATATTCAAGCTTTTAAAGAAGTCTATCGACCGCTCAACCAGGCCATGTGGAAGGATTTGGAAAAAGGGAACATTACAAAGAAAGAGCTAATAAACACCCGCTTTTCACGGACCTTTGCCCACTTTGGTCGGCAAGTTGATGGAAGGGAGATGGCCTTGCGCTACCAAGAATTTATTGGGCGGCAGGGACAAATTTTTGTAGGTGCAGATAAGCTTTTGCAGGAATTGACACACCGAGGCTACCAGATTTATGCGGCGACCAACGGCGTGACCTATATACAGGAAAATCGCTTGCTTCACTCACCGATTCAATCGTATTTTAAAGAAGTGTTTATTTCTGAGCAGATGGGGACGCAAAAGCCTGCGGCTGATTTTTATGAAAAAATAGCAGAGCAGATTTCAGGTTTTCAGTTTGACCAAGCCTTAATGATTGGGGACAGTTTGACAGCAGATATTCAAGGCGGCAATAATGCTGGCATGGATACTGTTTGGTACAATCCGACTCATATGATAAACAAGAGTAAGGCAGTTCCAACCTATACAATTAGTAGCTATCAAGAATTATTGGACTTACTATAAAATGTTTTAAAATTCTATAAGATTTTTCGTATATTTGTAATAAAAAACACACTATAAGGAGGAAAACGTGAAAAGATTACTGAGACGCATTCGTCCAACCAAGCCCCTAAAAGAACTCACTTGGATAGATTTGATTATTATCACAACGATTTTATGTGGTAATGCTATTTATACCTCAACCATGCAATGGATAGCATCATTTTCCGCAACAGAAACCGTTGAAACAGGGGTTCTATCGTTTAGTCCAGCCGATAATTGGTGGGCTCTAGCCAATCAAGGAAAGTTATTCCTGTTTGCCCTGGTTTATTTATTGATTCGGAATTATGATTTCAAGCAGCTAAAAGTAAAATTAGAGTGGAGAGTTTTACTCTGGGGACCACTGATTTTCATCGGTGCTGGTCTGATTAGTGATTTGGCATTTACAGCTTTTTCATATATTCCAGGTCTGACTGGTGGGTATAATTTCCTCGGATACTTGCCTTACTATGACTGGAATATTATGACGGTGCTCAACCGTTTCCTATCTGTTGACTACAGCACAGTTATCTATTCCTTGTTTAATGGCTTCTATGAAGAGTTCTTTTTCTTAGGCTTATTGTTGAGTACAGATAAGAAAAAGCGTTCGCTGGTTTTACTCTTTTCAACAATTGTCCGTATATCTTTCCATACCTATCAAGGAATGGTATCTGCTCTTGTTATTGGTGTAGCCTTCGGTCTTTTCTATTACTACATGTATACAAGGAAAAATGATAATTTATTGCCCTATTTCTTAGGACATGCTCTTGCGGATATGGTTGGTACAAGTTTCTTCTCGTTGTTTATTGCAGGATAAACAATGCAGAGAACGGACATCAAGCTAATCGAGAAAAATTTCTTTCTCCCTACAGCTGACAAACGGATGATGATATGTAGTTTCTATCAACTCGGTATCATCACCCGTTTTATTGTGCGGATATTTAGTCATTTGAATTAGTTTTGCTACATGGTCTCTTTCGATTGCTTTATCATATTTTTTATCCCATATTTTTTTGAATTAATGGTTTATTTATGTTAGAATGTATTTTTATACATCAAAAAGGAGTATAGATATGAAACAAATAAAGAATCGTTTAAAAAAACATATGTTTTGGATTGGACTCGTTTCGTTGGTATTGATGCTCGTTGATAATGTCCTATTTTGTTATTTTAATATTGAATGTAGTCGTACCTTAAACCAAATCGAGCAGACGATTTGTATCATCCTTAGTATTCTTGTATTTTTAGGAGTGCTAAATAATAAACCGGATGTGAAGGTAGAAGACATCCTAAAAAACGGTATGTCATCTAAAAATCAACAATAATGTTTGTTTAGAAACTACTGATGAGGTATCTAGTTGTACTTACAGTTCAGTATCTCTAGCTAAGACGGATTTTTCAAAATATAGTCAGTATTTCCTCAAAAACTATTTTGTATGTAAATTACTTTACTTGTGATACGACTATTTAACATCATATATGTCCACCAGTCGAAAGGCTGGTGTTTCTATTTATGACACGTAGGTTATCAGGAATGCCAGTATTTGAAGGAAAAGAATCGAGAGAAATTCAATGAACACTAAAAATATCAATAGTAGTTAAAATCATAAGCCGTCATTAGACGGAGTTTTATGATTGTGCTACAATAGACATAATTATAAGAGAACGGGGTGATGATAATGAAACGTACTATTCTATTATGCTTGCCGACTATACTGTTACTAGCAGCATGTCATCAAAAGCCGGATCAGACCAATACTACAAAAAAATCGTCAACAGTTATTTCGACTACTTCAAGTCAGTCTACTTCAACAACTTCGGAGCAGTCAACAAGCAGCTCTACATCGGTGGAAACGAATCAAGAAGTAACAAGTACAGAGACTCAGGTAAATTTTAACGGTTCCTATTATAGTGTACAAGGAAAATATGGCGAAGTGATTATCGCCAATAAAAAACATCCGCTTGCAGCTGATTATGCACCGGGCGAAAATCCTGAAGCCTTAGCAGCTTTTCAACGTTTAATAGCAGATATGCAGGCGCTAGGATTTGGTATCTCCAATAACTACAGTGGATTTCGTTCCTATGAAACTCAGGCAAACCTCTACCAGTCCTATGTAAATCAAGAAGGACAAGCAGCGGCAGATACGTATTCTGCAAGAGCTGGATATAGTGAACATCAGACAGGATTAGCCTTTGATTTATTGGATACAAGTGGTAATTTATTAGAAGAACCCAATGCTTCTCAGTGGTTGGCTACGAATGCACATCTATATGGCTTTATTGTCCGCTATCTTCCAGGAAAAGAATCTAGCACAGGCTATATGGCAGAATCCTGGCATGTGCGATATATTGGTCAAGAAGCGACAGATATTTACAATTCAGGCTTGACCTTGGAAGAATATTTTGGTGTACCAGGTGGAGACTACTAATATTACATTTAGTCAGAAATAAGTCGAAAAATTTGTCCGTATAACTAACTCGTGATATAATAAACCATCATAATTTTGGAGGTCCATCATGCTTAAAGCAATGGAAGTATACTTGGTTACTAATGGTAATGGTTTGGAAGCTATCGAGTTTTATAAAAATGCTCTTGGGGCAACAGTGGAGCAAGTAAATCTATTTAAAGATTTCTTACCAGACTGCCCTGCTGAACTAGAAAATTACGTGATGAATGCACAGTTTCGTTTGAATGGTCAACGGTTTATGTTGTCAGACAACAACCCAGAAATGCCTTATACAGTAGGTGACAATATTACAGTTGCGCTTATCACAGATGATGCTGAGACAGCGCAGGAACTATACAGCAAGTTATCCGTAGATGCAACTGCTATCAATATGGAACTTCAAGCAGTTCCTTGGTCTCCTGCCTATGGCAATGTAACAGACAAGTTTGGTATCTCTTGGCAAATCAACACTGAAGTAGAAGGCTACGGTCAGGAATATTACGCAGAAAACTAAAATAGATTGGACAAGGCATTGTCCAATCTATTTTAGTTTTTGCCAATAAGCTTTGTAGATATATAGTTGAAGAGCAGCAGATAGGATGAGCAGTAAGGTCATCAAGGCTGAGCTTACATAAGCAGCACCAATAGTGCCAGCTAATATGATGCTGACAACTAGAATGATGGCTCCGAGAAACATTGTTCCTATGATCGATCCAGCAATCAACCATTGACCCGCTCCGCGACCAAATAACTGGTTACTATTTTGCCAGTTGAGCATGAGGAGTCGTTGGTCACGCCAGTAATAAATCTGACCAGTTAGCAGGGCTGAGATAATGATGCCGATTGTAAAGAAGAATGCTAGAATGAATTTGACTTTCATGAAACCTAGCGCCAAAGCAAAGTAAAGTAGAGTCGGTAGTGCAAATTGCACGGCAGCCAATACCCAGAATTTTTGGATGATAAATTTTTTGAAACTTATAGGAAGTGTTCGGATGAAATGATAATTTTCCTTCTCCAATGACATGGCGACTCCGATGAAGGTTGTAGAACCAGCAAATAGACTGCCAAGCAAGAATCCAGCTAATAGAGCAATACCAAAGAAATCCCATTCAACTGAACTCAGACCACCATTCTCCATGAAACGGCTAAAACTTGGAAAAAGAGCCACTCCCATGATGATTGGTTGTATCATGGTTTGGACCATGAGGTTGCTATCTTTAAGAGTAGATAGGTGGTGTTTCACTAAAGCCTGGTTGAGATTGCTAGGAATCTTGGCAGATTTAGCATTATTGGTCCGTTTTGTCGAAGCATTTTCAATCGCCAAAACTTGATTAAAGTAGTTGGGAATGACAGTTTTAAACGCAAACACAATAAGTCCAATCATCAAAATGAGAGGAAGTCCAAAATGAAGGAGTGTTTCTAGTGAGATAGTATGGCTGACCAAGTAATGGAATCCAGCAAATATAGGTATGATAGGAAAATCAACAAAGCCACCAGATTCGAGTGAAACGGTCTGCTGAGATTGCAGGAACATGAGTGCAGCAAAAGCCAGCAAGGAAGAACCTGTCATCAGGATTGTAGAAATCAATGTTTTACGAGGGCTTTTTGTCAGAACTTCCCCAACAAAGTGCATGATAATCAGATTGACTAAATTAACTAAAATCCAGAGTATCAAAAAGGAAGGAATGGAAGCTAAGGCGAGGAGCGGACCGCCAATTTGCCAGTAAGTGATTAGAAGTAAAGACAGACATGGCATGAGGAAGGGTAAGACCATCCCTTGTGCAGAGAGGATTTTAGCGAGGAAGACTTCTTGTGGCTTCAGGGGAAGTGCTAAATACAACTTTGTATCCTTACTATCGTAGAAAACGGAGAAGAAACCTGTAAAACCGTAGACAATAGCAATAATGGTAAAGAGCGCTAGTTGCAGAGAAAAGAAACCGATGGACTGACTATAATCTACTCCCATGAAAAAGACAGAATAGAGAAGTCCGAAACTCAAAACCATAAATACTTGTTGCAAGAGGACACTTTTATAGGCTGAAAAGGAGGTGTCTTTGCGCTTGCTTTGTTTCTTCTTGACGGAAGCTAGAAGTTGAGGATTGGAATAAAGAATATTAATCTTTACTAGTTCCCAAATGATGGATTTACTCATACTTCCTCACCTGCCTTCACTTGTTGGCGTCCAGCTAATTCCAAATAGATGGTCTCCAAATCTTTATCTGGATACTGTGATTTGAGTTCATCTAGACTTCCTACGAAAATGAGTTGCCCTTTTCGAAGAATAGCAATGCGGTCACAGAGTTGTTCAGCTACTGAAAGGACGTGTGTAGAAAATAGAACGGTGTGACCAGATTGAGCATGTTCTTTCATCATTTGTTTTAGGTCGAAAGAGGCCTGAGGATCCAGTCCAGTTAGGGGTTCATCCAAAATCCAAATATCAGGGTTAGGGATCAATGCACCAATAATAATGGTTTTCTGACGCATACCGTGTGAAAAACTATCAATAGGTTCATGCTGGCGCGCGGTCATATCAAATAGACTAGATAGTTTAGTGATACGGTCATCAACTGCATCCTTTTCTACACCATAGACCTTGCCCATAAAGTGCCAGTATTCAAAAGCTGTTAGGTGTAGGAAGATGTCTGGCGAATCTGGAACGTAGGCTATCCGTTTCTTGACTTCATCGCGGTTCTCCTCTAGATTTAAACCATCAACTGAGATAGTTCCATAACTGGCTTCGATTATCGAAGTCAATAGACTGATTGTCGTTGTTTTTCCTGCCCCATTGTGACCAATTAAACCGAAAATCTCGCCGCTTTCAATTGTCAAATTTAGGTCATCAAGTGCGATTGTTTCGCCGTATGTTTTTGTGATATGGTCAAATTGTATCATAGTAACCTCCTTGTTATTCGTGAACTAAAAGTAGGAGCTTGCTAGGTATTCCAAGCCTTATTCCAATGTTCTTCGAATAATATATACAATTAATTACATTTATTATACTGCTGAATTAGTACAAAAGCAATAGTTTCTATCAATATTTTTGTAGTATGGATGCGGATATATTCCAAGAAGTCGAGTATCGTCATTTAGTTTTTCTTTTATTACTTCGACGTAATAGGAAACTCCGTTTCCTTATTTCCAACTTCAAACACTCCACTGGATTGTTTGAACTCGCCTTGCCTAACTTTAGTTATGCCTGCGGCTTTTGAAGCGAACTTGGTTCGCGCTATTTCCAGCCTTCAAAGGTTCCCCAAACCTTTGAAGCGAGTACTAAAAGTAAACTAAAAGACTATATACAATGGAGTGGAATAAGCTCGATTATCAGAAAATTTGCTATAATAGACCTATGAACGATTTGATCAAGCATAAGTTGGAGTTGCTGCCGGACAGTCCGGGTTGCTACCTCCATAAAAACAAGTACGGAAAGATTATCTATGTGGGCAAGGCCAAAAACCTGCGCAATCGGGTGCGGTCTTATTTTCGTGGCGCCCATGATACCAAGACAGAGGCCTTAGTATCTGAAATTGCCGACTTTGAATTTATCGTGACGGATTCCAATATCGAGGCGCTCTTGCTGGAAATCAATCTGATTCAGGAAAACAAGCCTCGCTATAACATCATGCTCAAGGATGATAAGTCTTATCCCTTTATCAAAATTACCAAGGAACGTCATCCACGGCTGATCATTACACGGCAGATAAAAAAAGATGGCGGTCAGTATTTTGGTCCCTATCCAGATGTGGGTGCGGCTAACCAGACACTCAAACTATTGGAGCGTCTGTATCCTTTCCGCAAGTGCAAATTGCCTGAGAATAAGTATTGTCTTTATTATCATTTGGGGCAATGTCTGGCCCACGGGGACAACCAGCCCAGCCTGTCTGACTATGACAAGATGAGTAAGGAAGTGGCCCAGTTCTTGACAGGTCATGATGATAAGATTGTCAAGGAAGTGCAGGAAAAGATGAAAGTGGCTGCTGGCAATTTAGAATTTGAAAAGGCTGCGGAATACCGAGATGTCCTGCAATCCATTTCCACCCTGCGGACCAAGCAACGTGTGATGGCTCATGACTTGCAAAATCGAGATGTCTTTGGCTACTATGTGGACAAGGGCTGGATGTGTGTGCAGGTTTTCTTTGTTCGGCAGGGGAAACTGATTGAGCGGAATGTCAATCTTTTTCCATACTACAATGATGCGGACGAAGATTTTTTGACCTACATCGGTCAGTTTTACAGGGACCAGCAACATTTGATTCCGTCGGAGGTCTTGATACCGCAGGATATTGACCAAGAAGCCGTAGAAGCTCTGGTGGATACGAAGGTGCTTAAGCCCCAGCGTGGCGAGAAGAAGCAGCTCATCAGTCTGGCGACCAAGAATGCGCGTGTTAGTCTGGAGCAGAAGTTTAATCTGTTGGAGAAAAATCTGGAGAAGACTTATGGTGCTGTGGAGAATATCGGTCAGCTTTTGGGGATTCCAACGCCTGTGCGGATTGAGGCTTTCGATAACTCCAACATCATGGGGACCAGTCCTGTGTCGGCTATGGTGGTCTTTGAAAATGGGGTGCCTAATAAAAAAGAATACCGCAAGTATAAGATTAAGACGGTGGAGGGGCCAGATGATTATGCATCCATGCGAGAAGTTTTGCAGCGGCGGTACAGTCGGGTGCTGCGGGACGGTTTGACACCGCCTGATTTGATTATCATTGACGGTGGTCAGGGGCAGGTCAATGTTGCCAAGCAGGTCATCGAGCAGGAGTTGGGGATGTCCATTCCCATTGCAGGTTTACAGAAGAATGACAAGCACCAGACGCACGAGTTGCTTTTTGGCAATCCATTGGAAGTAGTTGAGTTACCTCGCAATTCACAGGAATTTTTCCTCCTGCATCGGATTCAAGATGAAGTTCACCGCTTTGCTATCGAGTTTCATCGTCAGGTTCGGTCAAAAAATTCCTTCTCATCCAAATTGGACGGCATAGAAGGCTTGGGACCAAAACGCAAACAGGCTTTGATGAAGCATTTCAAGTCTATTGGCAATATCCAGTCAGCAAGTTTGCAGGAAATCGCAGAAGCAGGAGTGCCGTATAAGGTGGCGGAGAAGGTTAAGGAGAAGTTGAAGTAAAACCAAACGGTGTAATAATATCCAAAAATCTAATAAAAATACATCAAAGTGCTTTACAATTTTGGTAATTTATATTATAATATATATATAAAGTACTTGATAAGCTTCAATTTATTGCTAATAAAATAGAGGGTTAGGTAAGGTTATGCAAAGATATATCACACATGCAGTTGGATTGTTGTTCATATTGTGTATGTTACTGCCGTTTGCATATACTACGGACAGTGAAAATTATTCTGTTTTCCTTGTGTCAGGTTGGCGGTATTTCAGCCAAAACTTGTTTTCCTTGTCCTCTATTCTAATCTTTTTAGCATTCTTTTTCATCAATTATCAAGGTCATAAAAATATTCAACTGGTTATTTTTGTCATGACTTTTATGCTTACATTGTATTTTTATTGCTTACCCATTCTGGCTCTAGGAGAAGAATTCTGGAGTCGTATAATCGAATTGCCTATTGCTTATTACATTTGTGGTTTACTTATGCTTGTTGGAGTTGGATTAAAAGTAAAACGTTTGGTATCTGTTTAATTGCCTAATATTTCTGAAAAGCACGAGGACTGTCTTTCTAGTCAAAAGCTGGAAAGCAGTCCTTTTTAGATAATCTGGTAAATCTTGTCTTCTGGCAGGTAGAGATGAGATTTGAAAGCTATACTAATTTATGGTAAAATGAATTATCAATGACTGATTAAGGAGAAAGCAATGGCGTTCGGCGAAGAAAAACACAAGAAAACAACATTTGAAAAAGTAACTTTAGTAATTGTTGTCGTGATGGTTGTCGTGACATTAGCTGGCTTGATTTTACCAGCCATTAATGCATTGATGAATTAAGAATCTGTATTCACTGTTCAGCACTTCTATACTAAGGCTAGTTTTTAAGCACTCATCGTTAGTTTTTTAAGAAAATACAGTCAGTATTTTGAAAAACTACCTTGATTGGCTAAAAACGATTTCTTATATATAAGCACTTCGCTTGTGAATACAGGTCTAAAACGCTTTTAAGCGTTTTTTTCTAGGAAAGAATAGGGTAAATTATGAGTATGTTTTTAGATACTGCCAAGATTAAGGTCAAGGCAGGGAAAGGTGGCGACGGGATGGTCGCCTTCCGCCGTGAAAAGTATGTACCTAATGGCGGTCCTTGGGGCGGTGATGGTGGCCGTGGCGGAGACGTTGTTTTTGTTGTAGATGAAGGCTTGCGTACTCTCATGGACTTCCGTTACAACCGTCGTTTTAAAGCTGACGATGGTGAAAAAGGGATGACCAAGGGCATGCATGGTCGTGGTGCGGAAGACCTGATTGTTCGAGTACCACAGGGGACAACTGTTCGTGATTCGGATACTGGCAAGGTCATCACCGACTTGGTTGAAAATGGTCAAGAATTTGTTATTGCCCACGGTGGTCGTGGTGGTCGTGGAAATATTCGTTTTGCGACACCTAAGAATCCAGCGCCCGAGATTTCTGAAAATGGAGAACCAGGTGAGGAACGCAATCTTGAATTAGAATTGAAAGTGTTGGCTGATGTAGGTCTTGTAGGTTTCCCATCAGTTGGTAAGTCAACGCTTCTCAGTGTTATTACAGCAGCTAAACCTAAAATTGGTGCCTACCATTTTACAACCATTGTGCCAAATTTGGGAATGGTTCGGACCAAATCTGGCGAGTCATTTGCTGTGGCAGACCTACCAGGTTTGATTGAGGGTGCTAGTCAGGGTGTTGGATTGGGAACGCAATTCCTTCGTCACATCGAGCGGACACGTGTTATCTTGCATGTTTTGGACATGTCAGCAAGTGAAGGTCGTGATCCTTATGAAGATTACGTAGCCATCAACAATGAATTGGAAACCTACAATCTTCGCCTCATGGAACGTCCTCAGATTATCGTTGCCAATAAAATGGATATGCCAGAAGCGGCAGAAAATCTGGAAGAGTTCAAGAAGAAATTGGCAGCCAACTACGACGAATTTGACGAACTGCCACAGATTTTCCCAATCTCAGGGATTGCTCACCAAGGTTTGGAAAATCTTTTGGAAGCCACAGCTGAGTTGCTCGAGAAAACGCCTGAATTCTTGCTCTACGACGAATCAGATTTCCAAGAAGAAGAGGCATACTATGGCTTTAACCCAGATGAGCCAGAATTTGACATCAGTCGTGCAGACGATGCAAGCTGGGTTCTATCTGGTGATAAACTAGAAAAACTCTTCACCATGACTAACTTTGATCGTGATGAATCTGTCATGAAATTTGCACGCCAGTTGCGTGGCATGGGTGTCGATGAAGCCCTCCGTGCCCGCGGAGCCAAAGACGGCGACACAGTTCGCATCGGCAAGTTCGAATTTGAGTTTGTGGATTAACGTAGCAGTTTGACTGCAAGTTAACTTGCTAGTCAAACTACGCCAAGTCCTAGGGGACCTTGGCTAGCTACCTTACTAACTTCACCCAAATGGTAGTATCGACCATTTGGGCTCCGTGTCGTAACGTTGGAACTACCTCTAAGTCCTAAAGGACTTGATGTAGTACGGTAGCCGCTATGGCGGACTACCTACCAACCTTACTAATTTCATTCAGTTAATGATCGTTTGTAAACAATCTATAAAATAGTTGGAGGTTTATATGGGTGATAAACCAATATCCTTCAAGGATAAGGATGGAAATTTTGTCTCAGCAGCCGATGTATGGAATGCTGAGAAATTAGAAGAACTTTTTAATACACTTAATCCTAATCGGAAATTTCGTTTAGAAAGAGAACGATTGGCAAAGGAAAAAGAAAAAGAATAAATCCCAAATCTGCTTGTTAGCGTAAAAACAGGCAGATTTTTTATATCTACTTTTAAATGCGATATTTATCAATATAATATTATGTCTAAAAATGCATTTACATGTATAAATGGCGTAAATATTCACTGAAATATTAATAAATATAATTTTTAAGGAAATTGGACATTATTGTTTGGCGTGTTCAATTATTTATAGTATAATACAATAGATAGTTACTGAATTTTTAATGATTTTTTGTAAAATCTGTAAAATTTTTGTAATTAATAAATAAAAAATTGGGGGAGGTTTTTTCGATGCGTAAAGCTAAGAAAAAGTCGTTTAATTGGTACGGAATGAAGCAACATTTCTCAATCCGTAAATATCATTTTGGTGCTGCAAGTGTCTTGCTTGGTATGTCATTGGTGATGGGGGCTGGTGCACAAACTGTTAAAGCAGAAGAGACCGCGGCATCCTCAGATGCGACTACTGCAAGTAGTACATCGGCTACTTCGACAGAATCAAGCACAAGTACCGAGGAAGCTGTTGCTTCTACTTCCAGTCTGACTATTGATGCTCAGACTGTCACTGACCAAGAACGTATAGCAACAATTAACTATATCGTTACATATGTATTGGAAGATGGTACAGTTGTGAATGCAAGCATTGAAACTGCAACGATCAATACAACTGAAGAAGTGGCTAAGGCAACTATTCCAGTTTATGTTGAGCTACCAGCAGGTTATGAGTTGGCTACAGGTCAATCCGCAAATGTGACTCAAGAAGTTGTAGAAAATGGTCAAAATGTTGTAACAGTTAAAGTAGTTAAAAAAGTTGAGACAACTTCATCAACAACTCCAAGTTCAACTACTGCTTCATCAACTACTGCAAGAACAGTTTCATCAACAGTAGCTTCAACGACTGAAACTTCAACATCTACAGCAACACCAGCAACTGTAGAAGAAGCTAAAACTGTTCTTGAACAAGTATCTTCGGAAGCAGAGCTTTTAGCAAATGAGGCTAATCATTTGGTTGCTGCAGATAGCACAAATGAAGCGTTGAAAACAGCAGCTGCCGCAACTAAATTGGTTGTAACAGAAGCAACAGTGGTATTGAACGATTCAACTGCAACGTTTGAAGCCGTGAATGCTCAAATTGATGCTGTTCGTTCGAACGTAGAAGCACTTGTTCTTGAGTTGCGTAAGTACTCAGAAAATGGTGATATTGTTGTAATGTTGGCAACAACTTCATCAACAAGCAACCTTACCTATGGTTTGCTTAACCAAGGACCAGGCTCAGACTTCGAAACACTTCAAACATCAGGTCAGGGTGCAATTGCAGATGGATTTACTGTGTCGCCAGACATGGATGATCCTGCAGGTGCTACAATAACTCGTCCAATTTTTACAGAAACTGCAGAATTGAAGAATGATCCGACTGCGGGTCGCTATACTTTCCTTGTTTCTAATCTTGATCCATACGCATTGGTTAATGAAACAGCTAGTCGTCAAAATTTGTATATGACTGTTTCTAGAGATATGACTGACCCAACGAATACAGATGTGTATGTTCGTATCGTCAACAAGGATACACAAATTCTACTTGGCGAAACCGTTGTATCTCTTGGGGATACAACAAAAGTTTTGAACGGTCAAATCGCAAATGTAACAATTACAGTTCCTAATCCAGCAACTAACTCATATGTTCCTCATACCTTGAACTTTACTGTCACTTATGAAAAAATAACACTTGGAGGAAAAGAGACAGATCGGTTAGAGTTTTATTATGGCAGTGCGGAGTCTCCTGATTTACGTACTAGAGCTGTTTGGCAGTCTAATGGTTTAGTGCAAAAAGGAGATCCAGTTCACAAACTTTGGAGTTATGTTCCGAAAATTGCTACTCAAACGACTTATTACCGTGTACAAGGTACTGATGAATTGATTGGAACCTATGTTATTAGTGGTCTTGAAGGTGATAAATTTACTTCTTCAACACAGCGTGATGTGACAAATTATGAATATGTTTCAGGTGCACAAGAATCGGGACAGATTTCAGAAGGATATGCTATTGGTACGACAGCAATCACAGTTGCTCCTTCACGTGCTGGGTTTATTGAGCGCCGTGTGAAAACATTTGTTTCAGAGGATGGAGATATTGTTATTACCATTCAACGTAAAGCCGCTGATGCAGATGATTCTACTTATGAGACTGTTTATACAACAGGTGTTTTGGATAATTTGAAATATTGGACGGCAGAGACCACACTCGAAGGGTACGATGCAACACGTCCATACTCATTCCCAGGTAAAACTGCATTTTGGACACTGTATAATGAGTTTGCAGAAGCTAACGTTGATACAACTTACTATTATGTTCAAAAAGGTTCAGTTGAAGTTTTCTATGTTGATGAAAAAGGAAATATCCTTCAAGATAGTAAGGTAGCCGTTGCTCACGGAGATACAGGATCAGGCTACGATACAACTACACTTCGTGATGCTACCATTGTAAAAGATGGCGTTACTTACTACTACAAAAACATTGATGGTGTTGGCAATGCAGGAGTATTTGCCGCTACTACACATGCAGATGATGAGCGTACAGTAGAAGAAATTACTGCTGAAACTGGAACAGTTGCAAGCAATACTATAAAAGAACTAACGTATGTTTATGTTCCTGCTGGCCATGTAAATATCAACTATGTCAACGAAGCTGGCGATGTTATCAAAGCTAAAGTTGTTGATACAGTTGATGGGGAACCAGGGACCACTTATGATGCGACACAAGATGGTGAAAAACCAACAACAATTGTTGCAGAAGATGGCAAGACATATACATTTAAAGAAGTTTCAGCAACTTCAGCGGGAACAACTGGCGAGATCGAGGCAGGTGTTACTAAAGAAGTTATCTACGTTTATGAAGAAGTAAAAGGTAATGTTGTTGTTAATTACGTTACAACAGACGGTACCGTTATTCAGGCACCTGTAAATGATACAACAAATGCTTCAACAGGTACGACTTACGATACTACAGATAACAAACCAACAACAATCACTACAGCAGATGGTAAATCATATCGTCTAGTTCCTGCACTTACCATTGGTAATGAAAAAGGCGAGGTCGTTGTTGGTACAACAGAAGTTACCTATGTGTATGAAGAAATTAAGGGTGATGTTGTAGTTAACTATGTAAATACTGATGGTGAAGTAATTGCCGCACAAGTAGTAGATACCAAGACAACTTCAACTGGCACAGCCTATGATACAACTGATCACAAGCCAAATAAAATCACTACTGAAACTGGCGAAGTTTACTACTATAAAGAAGTTCAAGCTGGTTCAAACGAAACAGGTAAGGTTGTAGAAGGTACAACAGAAGTCACTTACGTATATGAACAAGCTGGTAATGTTGTTGTCAACTACACACTTGCTGACGGTACAGTTATCAAGGATCCAGTAAACGACGAAACAAACGCGAAACCAGGTAGTCCATACGATACAAAAGATAACAAGCCAGAAACAATTACTACTACAGATGGCAAAGTTTACAAACTTGTTCCAGCTGCGACAATTGGTAATGAAACTGGTGACGTTGAAGCAGGTAAGACAACAGAAGTCACTTACATCTACGAAGAAGTAGTCAGCGATGTTGTTGTTGAATACTACGATACAGAGGGCAATGTCATTGCGAAAACTGTAACAGATACAGATGATGCTTCAGTTGGTACAGTTTACAACACAGACGAAGACAACCGTCCTGCGACTATCACAACTGATGATGGCACCGTTTACTACTACAAAGAAGTGAAGGATACTTCTGCTCCAACAACTGGTAAAGTAGCAGAAACAACTACAACTGTTCAATATGTTTATGAAAAAGCTGGTAACGTTGTTGTTAACTACATCGCAGAAGATGGTACAGTTATTAAGCAACCTGTAAATGACGAAACCAACGCTAAACCAGGTACTGAATACAACACAACAGATAACAAACCAACGACTATCACTACAGAAGATGGTAAGACTTACGAATTGATCCCAACTGCAACAATCGGTAACGAAACTGGTAACGTTGAAGCAGGTAAGACAACAGAAGTCACTTACGTCTACAAAGAAGTGAAAGGTTCAGTTGTTGTTAACTACGTAACTACTGACGGAACTGTTCTCCAAGCACCTGTTACAGACACACCAGAAACTTCAACAGGTACTCCATATGACACAACAGATGTTAAGCCAGAAACAATCACAACAGCAGACGGCAAGACATACAAACTTGTTCCAGCCCTTACAAAAGGTTCTGAAACAGGCGATGTTGTTCCAGGCGTAACTGAAGTAACCTATGTGTACGAAGAAGTGAAAGGTGATGTTGTTGTTAACTATGTCAATACTGACGGAAAAGTTATTGCAACTCCAGTCGTAGATACTAAAGCAACATCAACAGGTACAGCTTACGATACAACCGACAACAAACCAGAGAAAATCATTGAAGATGCGACTGGTGATGTATACTACTACAAAGAGGTTCAAGCTGGTTCAAACGAAACAGGCAAGGTTGTAGAAGGTACAACAGAAGTCACTTATGTATACGAAAAAGCTGGTAATGTTGTTGTTAACTACATCACAGAAGATGGTACAGTCATCAAGACACCTGTTAATGATGAAACAAACGCAAAACCAGGTAGTCCGTATGATACGACTGATAACAAACCGAAGACAATTACTACCGAAGATGGTACAACATACGAACTTGTTCGCACCGATGGAAATGAGAATGGTTCAGTTGAAGGTGGTAAAACTACGGAAGTAACCTATGTTTATCGTAAAGTAGAAGCACCGGTTGCTAAAACAGGTAATGTTGTAGTTGAATATTACAATACTGACGGCGAAAAAATCGCAGTGGATGTTGAAGATACACCTGAAACAGCTGTTGGAACAGTTTATGAGACCCTTGATTACAAACCAACAACCATCACTAAAGATGGCGTGAAATACTACTACAAAGAAGTTAAAGCGACATCTGCTACTGAGAAAGGTACTGTAAGCGAAGGTACAACAACTGTTCAATATGTTTACGAACCAGGTGGTTCAGTCACAGTCAACTATGTAACGACTGATGGTACAGTTATCAAGTCTCCTGTGAAGGATGAAGAAAACGCTGAACCAGGTAAGTCTTATACAACAGAAGACAACAAACCAACAACCATCACAACAGAAGACGGTAAGACCTACAAACTTGTTCCAAACGCAACAACGGGTGATGAAAATGGAACAATCACTTCAGGTGAAGATAAGCAAGTAACTTATGTTTACGAAGAAGTGAAAGGAAATGTTGTTGTTAACTATATCGATACAGAAGGTAATGTTATCAAGACACCTGTCGAAGATACTAAGTCTGTATCAACAGGTACAGCATACGACACAACTGACAACAAACCAACTACTATCACGACAGAAGATGGTACAGAGTACAAACTTGTTCCTGTATTAACAAAAGGCGAGGAAACAGGTAAAGTAGTTGAAGGTACAACACAAGTAACGTATGTATACCAAAAAGTAACAACTCCTGCTCCAAAACCAAATGGTAGTGTCGTTGTTAATTATGTCAATACAAATGGTGAAACAATCGCAACTTCAGTAAATGATACAACAGATGCTAAATTGGATACACCATACGATACAACAGATTACAAACCTGCCATTATCAAACACGACGGTGTTACATACTACTACAAGGAAGTGAAATCTGGTGATAGCGAGACAGGTAATGTCGTCGAAGGTACAACAGAAGTCACATACATCTACGAACCAGGTGGTTCAGTCACAGTCAACTATGTAACGACTGATGGTACAGTTATCAAGTCTCCTGTGAAGGATGAAGAAAACGCTGAGCCAGGTAAGTCTTATACAACAGAAGATAACAAACCAACAACTATCACAACCGAAGACGGTAAGACCTACAAACTTGTTCCAAACGCAACAACGGGTGATGAAAATGGAACAATTACTTCAGGTGAAGATAAGCAAGTAACTTATGTTTACGAAGAAGTGAAAGGAAATGTTGTTGTTAACTATATCGATACAGAAGGTAATGTTATCAAGACACCTGTCGAAGATACTAAATCTGCATCAACAGGTACAGCATACGACACAACCGACAACAAACCAACTACTATCACGACTGAAGATGGTACTGTCTATGAAATCGTGCCAGTATTGACAATCGGTTCTGAATCTGGTTCTGTCGTAGAGGGTACAACACAAGTAACCTATGTTTATCGTAAGGTATCTACACCAACTCCAGCAGTTAAGAATGGTACGGTTGTTGTTAATTACGTAACAGAAGATGGTACAGTTATCAAGTCACCTGTGACAGATACGCCAACCTCTCCAGAAGGTACGTCATACGACACAACCGATAACAAACCAACTGAAATTACAACGGAAGATGGTTCACGTTACGTATTGATCCCGTCTAAGACAATTGGTTCAGAGAATGGTACAGTTGTAGAAGGCGAAACTGTTGTTACTTATGTGTACAAGAAAGTTGCGAACTGGATTCCAGAAATTCCGTCAACACCGGAAAATCCAACACCAGTTAACCCAGTTATCCCTTATCCGTTTGACCCAACAAATCCTGATAAACCGGTTGATCCAACAACACCAGGAACAAACGGTGAAGTTCCAAATATTCCTTATGTTCCAGGCTACACACCAGTAGATCCTAAGGACAATACACCATTGAAACCGGTTGAACCAAATGATCCAGGTAAAGGTTATGTACCACCAACTCCAGATGAAACTGGTAAAGATACACCAATTCCTTATGTTCAAAACGGTAATGTTGTTGTTAACTATGTAACAGAAGATGGCACAGTCATCAAGTCACCTGTAAATGATGAAACAGATGCACCAGCTGGTAAATCTTATGATACAACCGACAACAAACCAACTACTATCACTACAGAAGATGGTACAACTTATGAGCTTGTTCGTGTTGATGGTTCAGAAAACGGTACTGTTGTAGGTGGTAAAACAACTGAGGTAACCTATGTTTATCGTAAAGTTGAAACACCAACTAAGAAAGTTGTAACTAACCACGTTGATGAAGAAGGTAATCCGATTGCACCGCAAGAAGAAGGTACAACACCTGATAAATCAATCCCAGGATATGAGTTCACAGGTAAGACGATTACTGATGAAGATGGCAATACAACCCACATCTACAAGAAAACACCAACTAAGACAGTCATAACAAAACACGTTGATGAAGAAGGTAATCCTGTTGCACCACAAGAAGACGGTACAACACCAAATAAATCAATTCCTGGTTATGAATATGTACGTACTGTAGTTGATGTTGAAGGTAACACAACGCATATTTATCGCAAAGTTTCTAATAAGCCGACCCCACCTGCTACAGAAACTCCTGTGAAGCCTCAGCCAGCAACTCCGACTCCAACTGCGGATAAGGCGAAACAATTGCCAAATACTGGTGAAGCTTCATCTTCAGCTGGCGTCCTTGGTGCAGCGATGCTGGTTGCAGCAATCGCTCTTGCAGGCAAACGTCGTCGTAACGAAGACTAATTATGTTTCTTTACACGAATTCTTCCCCCGATAGAATAAGTGAAGAAATTTAGATAAATGTAGAAAGAATTACCTTTCTGAAAAAATGGTCCATTGGACCATTTTTTTTGTTTGAATTTTGATATACTAGACATAGTATATTCAATGAAAGAATGAGAATTTGATATGAAATTAGTCTATACAGATATTCGCAATCCTCTGACGCAGTATTTAACGGATACCGCAGCAGAATTTGCTAAGGAAGCTAAGCGAGTTTTTTACATTGCTCCAAACTCTCTATCTTTTGAGATGGAGCGCAAGGTCTTGGAATATTTGCCTGAACAGGCAACTTTTGATATTATCGTGACCCGTTTTGGGCAATTGGCCCGCTATTTGATGATTGATAGGAAAGAAGCAGGTCAACCGCTGGATGATGTTGGTCTGGCTATGATTTTCTTTCGTGTTCTATCGCAATTTGAAGACGGCGACTTGAAAGTCTATGGTCGTTTACAGACAGATTTTGGGTTCATTAACCAGCTAGTTGCTTTATACAAAGAATTGCAACGGGCAAATATGTCTATTTTGGACTTGGAAGCCATGGAGTCACCAGATAAGCAGGCTGATTTGGTAAAGATTTTTCTGGCTGTAACAGACATTTTGTCCAATGAAGGCTTTGAGCATCAGTCTAAGTTAGCACAGCTGATTAGCTTGGTGGAAACTGGTCAGTTGGATGAGCAGTTGAAGAACATTGTGCTGGTGGTAGACGGATTTTCTCGTTTTTCGGCAGAAGAAGAAGCTTTAGTAAGTGCTTTAAATGAACGGGTGTCGGAAATCCTGATTGGTGTATATGCCAGCAAAAAAGCTGTGCAAGCGACCTATGCGGAAGGGAACGTTTATCAAGCCAACGTTGACTTTTTACGTCAGTTATCAACGCAGTTCCAGACTAAGGCTACTTATATTGGTCAAGAGCCAGTCTTGGACAGTATTGGTAAATTTTCAAAGAATATGGAAGCCTATTATGACTACAGCGGGACCATGATAGACTTGACTCCAGCAGACCAAGAAAAAATCCAACTATGGGAAGTCGTCAACCAAAAAGAAGAAGTTGAGCAGGTTGCGACTGCAATTCGTCAGCATGTGCATCAAGGGGCTCGCTATAAAGACATCTTATTACTTTTGGGTGATGTGGATAGCTACAAGTTGCAGATTGGCAAGATTTTTGACAAGTATGATATTCCTTACTATTTTGGTAAGGCAGAGGAGATGAGTCATCATCCCCTGGTCCATTTTGTGGAGTCCTTGGAACGCTTGCGTCGCTATCGTTTCCGTGCGGAAGACCTGCTCAATCTCCTCAAATCTGGTTTGTACGCCAGCATTTCCCCAAAGGAGCTGGACCTATTTGAGTCTTACATCCTCTTTGCGGATATGAAGGGGCAGGCTGCTTTTTCGCGGGCTTTTTCGGTCAATGGCAGAGCGGACTACGATGCTGAAGCCATCAAGGAGAAAAGGCTTGTCTATGATTTGACTGTCTTGGAACCCCTACGTGCTAAGATTATGGAGCCTTTGAACCAGCTGTTTAAGGCTGGACCACAATCTGGAACTGCCTTGCTTGAGAAATTTATGGCTTTTTTGGAGGCAATTGAGCTTCCTAAAAATATGGAAAAAATGTCTCGAAATTTGAGTGAGGTAGAGCAAGAAAAAGAAGAGCAGGTCTGGAAAAGTTTTACCCATATTCTAGAGAATTTTCATCAGATTTTCGGAAAAGAAAAATTGAAAATGGATGATTTTCTGGCTATTTTACAGGCCGGCATGCAGGCTAGTCACTATCGTACCGTTCCTGCAACGGTTGATGTGGTCAATGTCAAATCCTATGATTTGATCGAGCCGCACACTGCTAAGTATGTTTATGCTATCGGAATGGGCCAGTCCAATTTTCCAAAAGTTGCCAAGAATACCAGTCTATTGACAGAAGAAGAGATGGAAAAAGTCAATCTTGTCTCGGCTAGTTCTTCACGTTTTGATTTGGTCAGCCGTGAGAATATCAAGAAGAACCATGCTGCTATGATGTCTCTGCTGAATGCTGCGACGGAACAGTTAGTCATTTCAACTCCTCAGATTTATAACGAAGGCGAAGATAGTCTTTCCCCTTATATTAAAATTCTCCAAAAAATGGGGTTGAAATCCGAAGAACGTGGAAGGATGAAAACACTTAGTCCACAAGACATCGGTCACTACAAGAGTCTCTTATCCCGTTTGATTGAGTCAGAAAGACCATCTCTTGAACATGAAGAATGGGAAGGGCAGACGGCCTTCTGGACAGTCTTGGTTCGCCATTTGAAGAAGAAATTGGAGTCGCAAGGCATTGAAATTCCGACCATTACTGGCGAAATAACTTCTAAACAACTTGCAGCTGATACCTTGGCTGCTTTATATCCAGAGGATAAGCCGCTCAATCTTTCAGCATCCAGCTTGACCAATTTCTACAATAACCAATATCTTTACTTTGTCCGTAATGTTCTTCGCTTGCGGGAACAGGAATCTATCCATCCGACGGCCTTTCAGCATGGTTTGTTCTTGCATCGGATTTTTGAACGAGTGGTCATGGATCAATCTGAACTAGATTTTGATCAAAAAGTGGACAAGGCCATCCTGCGAACTCGTGACGAGGCAGAATTTGCTATGTTCTATAACCAGGATGCGGATGCTCGCTATACGGAGGAGGTGCTGGATAAGATTGCTCGTTCCAGTGCAACCATTTTGCGGGATAATGATTTGGTTGAAATTGATGGTCAGGAAAAGAGTTTCCGTCAGGATAAGGCGCTGGTTTTTGACCTTCAAAATGGTAAGAGTGTGCATGTAAATGGTACAATTGACCGCTTGGATACCTTACAAATCAATCAAGCTGTCGGTGTTGTGGATTACAAGTCCAGCGACCAATCTTTTTCAGTTGGGGATTTTTACAATGGTCTTAAACCTCAGTTGGTGACCTATCTGGCAGCCTTACAAGAGCTGGATGAAACCAAGGATAAACCTGTTTTTGGGGCTATGTATTTGCATTTGCAGGATCCGATTATCAAGTTAAAAGACACGAAGAATGTAGAACAGCTAGAAGGAGCTGCCAATACGAGCTTGGTTTACAAGGGACTTTTCTTGAAGGAGGGAAGTCTGGGGCTCAATCATTTTTATCAGACTCGTAACCAACTCTACACGGAAGATGAGTTTGCAGTCTTATTGAACCACAACCAAGAACTCTACAAACAAGCTGCCAAGGACATTCTGGATGGTCGCTTTGCCATTAATCCTTATACCAAAGATGGGCGTTCGGTGGCAGGTGAGCAGTTGAAGGCAATCACTGGTTTTGAGGCGGATCGGCACATGGGCATGGCGCGGCGGTTGGTCAAAGAGGCCAAGCGTCAAGATTGGATGGAACGAATGAAAGGAGGTCAGGACTAATGGCTTTTGAACAATTTTTAAGCGCGGAAGAAATCAAGGCTGTGCAGCTGGCGGAAGCTAATTCTGATAAGCAACAAAAACGCACACCTGAGCAGATTGAAGCCATCTACACGCACGGTCAGAATGTTCTGGTCTCTGCATCGGCAGGGTCAGGAAAGACCTTTGTTATGGTTCAACGGATTTTGGATAAGTTGAAGCGTGGTGTGGGAATCGACCAGCTCTTTATCTCGACCTTTACAGTCAAAGCGGCTGGTGAGTTGAAGGAGCGAATCGAGAAAAATCTCAACGAAACCATTGCTGAGACGACCGATATGGAATTGCGTCGGCATTTGTCGGCCCAGTTGGCAGATTTGACTAAGGCGGATATTGGGACCATGGACTCCTTTACGCAGAAATTGGTCACAACCTACGGTTATAGCCTTGGTATTTCTCCGCAGTTTCGGATTTTACAGGATGAAACAGAAAAAGCGAGTCTGAAAAAAGAGGTTTTTGACCAGCTCTTTGCAGATTATCTTGAACTGGATGAAAGTGGTGCATTCCGCAAACTGGTTCGCAATTTTTCAGGCAACCGTAAGGATAATAGTGGTTTTCGTCAGGTTGTTTATCAGGTGCATGATTTTAGCCAATCGACGAGCAGTCCAACTAAATGGCTGAAAGAGCAGGCTGTTCAAGCTGATTTGTACAGTCAAGAGCGTATAGAGCAGATCTTAGAGCAAGGTTTTAAGGAAAAAGTGTTAGACAAGCTCTATCAAGCTGCAGATTTCTTCCGCTACCATGTGGAATGGGGCAGAAATGACTTTGGTTCCGCCAAGTATTTTGCAAATGTGGAAGAAGTCTTGGATTTGTTGACGGGTTTAGATAGTCTGGACCAGAAGGACTTGATGGAGCGGGTTGAAAGAGTCCTTCTCATCAATGATCAGTCCAGAGGCAAGGGCCTGACCAATGCCAATCGACCAAAAGATGAGCATTTGATAGCCTTTAAAGAAGAATACAATGCTGGCAAGAGCCAGATTATCTCAGGACTACGAGATTTGGGTCAGGAAGTTTATGAATTGACCCTGCTGAAAGATTATCAGGTTCAAGCTTTGCCACTGCTTGTATTATTACGTGACTTTGTCTTGGATTTTTCGCAGGCTTATCTGGATGTCAAAATCAAGGAAGCAGCCTTTGAATTTGGCGATATTGGGCATTTCGCTATTCGTATTTTAGAAGAAAATGTGGACATCCGCCAGTTTTTCCAAGAAAAATATCACGAAGTCATGGTGGACGAGTACCAGGATAACAACCATAGCCAAGAACGAATGCTGGACCTGCTGTCCAACGGTCACAACCGCTTTATGGTGGGCGACATTAAGCAGTCCATCTATCGATTCCGTCAGGCGGATCCGATGATTTTTCAAGAGAAATTTGATCTGTATCAGGCAAATCCTCAGGCTGGGAAATTGATTTTGCTCAAGGAAAACTTCCGTAGTCAGATTGAGGTCTTGGAGGCAACAAACGCTATTTTCACGCGCCTGATGGACCGTCATGTAGGGGAAATCAAGTATGACGACACCCACAGTCTAGTGGCTGGTAGTCCTGGTCAAAAAATTGCCCAGCCCAAGCATGAAATGGAATACTTCATTTACGACCAGCAGGAGAGCGCACATTCTTCAACGGATGCTGAGGAGGATGCTCTTCTTACTGCAGGTGAGATTGAGGTCGTTGCAAAAGAGATTATTCGTCTTCACAATGAAGAAGGGGCAGACTTCAAGGACATCACTCTCTTAGTGCAAAAACGGACGCACAATGACCTCATTATGACCATTTTTGAAAAACATGGGATTCCTATTGTGGCAGATGGCGGAGCAGCCTCCTATCTGCAATCTTTAGAAGTCATGATTATGCTGGACACCTTGCGGGTTATCAATAACCCACTCAATGACTACGCCTTGGTTGCCCTTCTCAAATCGCCTATGTTCCGATTCGATGAGGATGAACTGACACGGATTTCCTTGCAGGCTGGGACAGGTTTCTTTTACCAGAAAATGGAATTAGCCCAGCAAACAAATGGGCAACATCCTGAACTGATGTCAGGAGAGTTGAAGAAGAAAATTACGGATTTCTTGTCTATTTTGGAAAACTGGCGTGCCTATGCCAAGCTGCATTCTATTTATGACTTGATCTGGAAGATTTTCAATGAAAAATTCTACTATGACTATGTCGGTGCTCTTCCAAATGGCAGCAAGCGTCAGGCCAATCTATACGCACTAGGTCTGCGTGCCAACCAGTTTGAAAAAACAGGCTATAAGGGCTTGTCCCGCTTCATCGCCATGATTGACCGTGCCTTAGCAAATGACAAGGACTTGGCAGATGTACAAGAGTTTCTACCGCAAAATGCTGTACAACTTATGACCATTCACAAGTCAAAAGGTTTGGAGTTCAAATATGTCTTCCTCATGAATATCGATAAGCGATTCAACTTGGAAGACCATTACCAGTCAGTCATCATCAGCCGGAAAAATGGTCTAGGTATCCAATATTTAGCGGATATGAAAGATAAGGTAAATAGCCCATTGCCTCAGGTGCGAGTCTTAATGAACACCCTGCCTTATCAAAATAATCTCCAAGAGCTAAAAATTGCCAATCTTTCAGAACAAATGCGGTTGCTTTATGTTGCACTAACGCGTGCAGAGAAGAAGCTGTATCTGGTTGGAAAGGGCAATGCTGACAAGTTAGCTGAAAAATACGATGGTAAGAAGGAAGATGGCGTACTTGCCCAATCAACTCGTGAAAGCATGGCGACTTTCCAAGACTGGATTCTAGCCATTGATGAGGCTTTTTCAGGAGAAGACTTGCACTTCAAGAAAGTCTTTGTGACGGATGAGGATTTGACAGAGGAGAAGATTGGTAAACTGACATTGAAGAATAAGCTAGAAAACACCAGCCTTAAAGATATTCGTCAATCAGAAGACATCGCCCAGGCCTTGGACCAATTATCTTCAGTCCAAGAGTTGAATACCCGCTATAAGGCTGCCATCGAATTGCCAAGTTTACGTACTCCAAGTCAAATCAAGAAACTCTATGAGCCTGTCTTGGAACAAGAAGGCATGGAAGTTATGGAAAAATACCAGCCAAAACGAACCTTCAACTTGCCAGATTTCTCCAAGAAGCCAAAAATTACTGGAGCCCAAGTCGGTTCAGCAGTCCATGAACTCATGCAACGCTTAGATCTGTCTTGGTTGGTGACAGAAGATACGGTAAGAGAAGCACTAGAAGCTGTTCATGCTGAGCAAGCGGTTAAAGACAAAATCAATGTTCAGATGATTTTAGATTTCTTTGATACAGACTTAGGAAGAGAAATTCTAGCCAATACGGACAAACTCCACAGAGAAGCTCCATTTGCAAGTTTGCAGACAGATTCTTTGTCGCAGGAACAATTTGTCCTTCGTGGGATTATTGATGGCTACCTATTATATGATGATCATATTGTTCTCTTTGATTACAAGACAGACAAATATGACCAACCAAGCCAACTCAGCCAACGTTACCAAGCTCAAATGCAACTCTATGCCGAGGCATTGAAAAAAGCCTACAAGATAGATCGTGTAGACTGCCGTTTGATTTTGCTTGGCGGGGAGAGGATTGAAGTGGTTGAAGTCAACATATAGTCATTTAGTTGACTTTTATTACTTCGACGCAAGAGGAAACTCCGTTTCCTTATTTCCAACTTCAAACATTCCACTGGATTGTTTGAACTCGCTTTGCCGTACTCTGCAGGGGGTAACTTGCTCCGCAAGTGCTATCTCCAACCTTGCACGGTCACTCGACTGTACAAGCTGTCTGCAGCTATTGAGGCGAACTTTGTTCGCTATATCTCCAACCTCCAAAGGATCCCCGAACCTTTGGAGCGAGTACTAAAAGTAAACTAAAAGACTATAAATTAAAAGCGAGTGGTTAAACTCGCTTTTTCTGTTTGGTTAGATTGAGTCCGAATGGGACAAGGTTCTCTTCTTTTTTTAAAATTCGTTGGATGTTTTCCTTGTGCCGAACGATGACAAATAGCCCCAAAAAGACGATGATGATGGTGAAGAGCCAGTCGTAGCTTGGCAGGATGATTCCTATTACTGGAAATAGCAGAGCTCCTAAGATTGCTAAAGCAGCAGCCAATACGCTGGAGAAGGAAACCATCGAAGTGAGGTAAAGAGAAGTCACAAAAATGATGACTAGATAGAGACAGAAAGCAGGTGCGACGCCTAACAACATACCGGCGGATGTGGCAACAGCCTTTCCACCTTTGAATTGGGCAAAGATAGGGAAAGTGTGTCCCAGTACAGCCATTAACCCAAATACAATCGGAGAAATTCCTTGGGCATGAAAGATCAGCGGAAGCAAGGCTGCCAACGTTCCCTTGAGAAAATCAATTACAAATACAATCGTACCAGCCTTTGGACCTAAAATACGGAATGTGTTGGTTGTTCCAGTATTTCCCGAACCATGTTCACGAATGTTGATATTGAAAAAAGTTTGACCTATCCAAAGTCCTGACGGGATAGATCCCAATAAATATGCAATAAATAGTAAAATAAGATTGACTAACATGTTTTCATTATAGCATATTTTCATCTAATTTAGTCCAAAATCTTATTTTGTGAGCTGTCTCAGCCGATAGGTAGCAGAAATATTTTGCAAAAATGCTAAAAAACTTGTAATATAGAAAGGATGATAAGTATGGAGGTCAATTTTGGCTAAGAAAGAGATTGATATAAATAATTACAATGATGATGCCATTCAGGTATTGGAAGGCCTAGATGCCGTTCGCAAACGCCCTGGTATGTACATCGGATCCACAGACGGAAATGGCTTGCACCACATGGTCTGGGAGATTGTCGACAACGCTGTCGATGAAGCCCTGTCAGGTTTCGGTGATCGGATCGATGTGACTATTAACAAGGACGGTAGCCTGTCTGTGTCTGACCGTGGACGCGGAATGCCTGTCGGTATGCACGCAACAGGCAAGCCAACGGTTGAAGTCATCTTCACCGTTCTCCACGCAGGTGGTAAGTTCGGTCAAGGTGGCTACAAGACTTCAGGTGGTCTCCACGGGGTTGGTTCTTCGGTGGTCAATGCCCTGTCCAGCTGGTTGGAAGTTGAGATTACCCGTGACGGTGCTGTTTACAAGCAACGGTTTGAGCAGGGCGGAAAGCCAGTCACGACTTTAGAGAAGATTGGTACCGCTCCAAAATCAAAAACAGGTACAAAAGTTACCTTTATGCCTGACGACACCATTTTCTCAACGACCGATTTCAAGTTCAACACCATTGCCGAACGCCTGAAAGAATCAGCCTTCTTGCTCAAACAAGTCACCATGACCTTGACAGATGAGCGGACGGGTGAGCAGGAGGAGTACCACTACGAAAATGGTGTCCAGGACTTTGTATCCTACCTCAACGAAGACAAGGAAACTCTGACACCTGTCCTCTATTTTGAAGGAGAAGATGCAGGATTCCAGGTCCAAGTGGCCATGCAGTACAACGACGGCTATTCAGACAATATCCTGTCCTTCGTTAACAACGTTCGGACCAAGGACGGTGGTACCCACGAAACAGGTCTCAAACTAGCCATTACCAAGGCCATGAACGACTATGCTCGTAAGACCAACTTGCTCAAGGAAAAGGACAAGAACTTGGAAGGCTCTGACTACCGTGAAGGTTTGTCTGCGGTCCTTTCTATCCTTGTACCAGAAGAGCATTTGCAGTTCGAAGGGCAGACCAAGGACAAGTTGGGAAGCCCACTTGCTCGTCCTGTGGTGGACGGCATTGTATCGGACAAATTAACCTTCTTCCTTTTGGAAAATGGCGAGCTAGCATCTAATCTAGTCCGCAAGGCCATTAAGGCGCGTGACGCCCGCGAGGCTGCGCGTAAGGCACGTGACGAATCCCGAAATGGTAAGAAAAACAAGAAGGACAAGGGACTTCTGTCAGGTAAGCTAACCCCAGCCCAGTCTAAAAATCCAGCTAAAAATGAACTCTATCTGGTCGAGGGAGATTCAGCCGGAGGCTCTGCCAAACAGGGCCGTGACCGCAAGTTCCAAGCCATTCTACCTTTGCGTGGTAAGGTTATCAATACCGCCAAGGCAAAAATGGCGGACATCCTCAAAAACGAAGAAATCAACACCATGATTTACACCATCGGTGCAGGTGTTGGATCAGACTTTACGCTGGAAGATGTCAACTATGACAAGATTATTATCATGACCGATGCGGATACGGATGGTGCCCACATTCAGACCCTCTTGCTGACCTTCTTCTATCGCTATATGCGACCGTTAGTAGAAGCAGGTCGGGTTTACATCGCCCTTCCGCCACTTTATAAGATGTCTAAAGGCAAGGGCAAGACAGAAAAGATTGCTTATGCTTGGTCTGACGGAGAATTAGAAGATCTCCGCAAGGATTTTGGCAAGGGCTTCATCCTCCAACGCTACAAGGGTCTTGGTGAGATGAATGCCGATCAGCTCTGGGAAACAACCATGAACCCTGAAACCCGTACTCTTATCCGCGTCACCATTGAAGACCTAGCCCGTGCTGAACGCCGAGTATCTGTCCTCATGGGCGACAAGGTCGAGCCACGCCGCAAGTGGATTGAGGACAATGTTAAGTTTACTTTGGAGGAAGCGACAGCTTTTACTAAATAATCTCAGGGAAGTTGAGGTGCCATATGGTTTTAGAAAATAAATTTGGGATTGAAAATTCGGCTGAATTAGCCCGTCTTGAAGAACAAATCAGCAAGAAAAAAGCAGCTCAACTGTTCGAAACTGGCCAGTTATTCCAGATAGAATTTGGGACTTTTGCAGGTTTGGCACACATTCATCAGGCTTTATTTGAGGATATTTACGACTTTGCAGGGAAAATTCGTGATGTCAACATTGCCAAAGATAATTTTCAATTCGCTCCACGAATCTTTCTTGAGCAGTCTTTGGCCTATATTGACAAGCTACCTCATGAAACCTTTGACGAAATCGTTGAAAAATATGCGGATATGAACATTGCACATCCATTCCGAGAAGGAAATGGACGCAGTATGCGTATCTGGTTGGATTGTATGCTACGGGATAGTTTGGGCAAGGTGGTTGATTGGAATAGCATTGATAAAGATGAGTATTTCAATGCCATGGTTAGAAGCCATGTGTCAACAGGAGAGCTTAAATATCTGTTATTGCAAGCCTTAACGGAAGATCTTGGTCAGGCTACTTATTTCAAGGGCATCGACCATTCTTATTTCTATGAGGGTTACAACCTATATCGTACTGAGGATTTGTAAATCTAGCAAAGACAAACTATGTGAGGTGTTTTATGCCATTAAGAGGAAAATTAACTGACCGTTTTCAAAAACGGTTGTCTGAATGGGCTCGAAAGCGCAAGCCATTTAAAAATAAACAGGAGTTGGAAGAGAAATTTGACCAAGCATTGAAGATTTGGCAATCTTCCAAAACTCGGCAACATGCAGAAAGCTTGCTATCTGAGCAAGGAAAATTAGAACATTTTTTACATAGCACGGAACGGAAACTGTCTCGTATGCCTTTTGGTGGAGATAAGTTTGCGGCTATTCCAGGCTTGATTTCCATGGTGCGAAGCTATATCCGTAGAGATTACAGCAAGTTACCCAAAGGGACAATCCTTGCAATTATAGGTGCTTTGATTTATTTTTTCAGTCCTATTGATGCCTTACCAGATTTCATCCTTGGAGCAGGTCTACTTGATGATGCCTTTGTCCTTAATGCCTGTTTGAAATTAATCAAAACAGATGTCGATGACTTTAGAAGCTGGCAAGCAAGTCAGTGGGAAGTGGAAGAGTAGCTATGATAAAGTTTTTAAGAAAAAAGCCAACTATCGAGCAACTTAAGAAAGTTCCGTATGCTTCTCAGCATACAGAGGTTCTACGTTCAATTTGGCGAGCAGATGTGCCTAAATACGGGATTTCTTCTACTTTACAAGGTGAATTACTTCGACAATTAGAAAAACTTCGCTGGGAAGCTCAAGCAAATGGCAATGTCAATTGGTGTGAAGAGCACTCAGACTACTGTCGATTCATAAAGGAGACTCTCTATAAAGGAAAAGTCCTTTCTTCTCAACAGAAGCAAGAGTTAGTTTTAATAATGGATTATCTAAAATCGTGTGGTGAGTATGCTCAAGCTTATCAAGAAAATTTGATTGATGATGAGGAACTAGAAATTGAGAAATTAGCATATGTTGATGATAATCTTTATGATAGAGTAGGGGATATGATTGCTTTCTTTTATCAGAGAACTTAGGTAAAGAACTAATGTTTAGCTAAGGATATAGCAATAGAAATTGTAAGGTCTCTTCCGTTCTCACTACTTAAGGCGATTATCAAAAAAAGTAAAAAAGAAAATTTTTCGACAAGAAACAAAGAAAGGAATGTTCAGCTAGTCTGTCTAACTGAACACGGGACTGAATCGTCCCTTTGTATCTTAATTTATGTCTAACATTCAAAACATGTCCCTTGAGGACATCATGGGAGAGCGCTTTGGTCGCTACTCCAAATACATTATTCAGGAGCGGGCCTTGCCGGACATTCGTGACGGTCTAAAGCCCGTGCAACGTCGGATTCTTTATTCCATGAATAAGGACGGCAACACTTTTGACAAGGGTTACCGCAAGTCCGCCAAGTCAGTCGGGAATATCATGGGGAATTTCCACCCACACGGTGATTCCTCTATTTATGATGCCATGGTCCGCATGAGTCAGGACTGGAAAAACCGCGAGATTTTGGTGGAGATGCACGGAAACAACGGTTCCATGGACGGTGACCCGCCTGCGGCCATGCGTTACACCGAGGCTCGCCTGTCGGAAATGGCAGGTTATTTGCTGGCCGACATCGAGAAAAAGACAGTACCATTTGCCTGGAACTTTGACGATACGGAAAAAGAACCCACTGTGCTACCAGCTGCCTTCCCTAATCTCTTGGTCAATGGAGCGACAGGAATTTCAGCAGGGTACGCGACTGACATCCCGCCGCATAATCTGGCGGAGGTCATCGATGCCGTTGTTTACATGATTGATCATCCGACTGCTAGCTTGGACAAGCTAATGGAGTTCCTGCCTGGGCCAGACTTCCCAACAGGTGCCATTATCCAAGGGGCTGACGAAATCAAGAAGGCCTATGAAACTGGTAAGGGTCGTGTCGTTGTCCGTAGCCGTTGTGACATTGAGCAACTCAAGGCAGGTAAGAAACAGATTGTCATAACCGAGATTCCGTACGAGGTCAATAAGGCTGTTCTGGTCAAGAAGATTGATGATGTCCGTGTCAACAACAAGGTGCCTGGTATTGCTGAGGTGCGTGATGAGTCAGACCGTACAGGTCTGCGGATTGCCATTGAGTTGAAAAAAGACAGCGATGAGCAAACCATTCTCAACTACCTTTACAAATATACCGACTTACAAATCAATTACAACTTCAACATGGTGGCGATTGACAATTTCACACCGCGTCAGGTTGGCTTGCAGAAAATTCTGTCTAGCTACATCGCCCACCGCCGTGAGATTATCATTGCTCGTTCTAAGTTTGACAAGGAAAAGGCAGAGAAACGTCTCCATATCGTAGAAGGCTTGATCCGTGTTATTTCTATTTTGGACGAGGTCATTGCCCTTATCCGTGCCTCTGAAAACAAGGCGGATGCTAAGGAAAACTTGAAAGTCAGCTATGAGTTTAGCGAGGAACAGGCAGAAGCAATCGTGACCTTGCAACTCTACCGCTTGACCAATACCGACATTGTGACCTTGGAAAATGAAGAAGCAGCCCTACGCGAGCAGATTCAGACCTTGGCAGCCATTATCGGCGATGAGCGCACCATGTTCAATCTTATGAAGAAGGAACTGCGTGAGGTCAAGAAGCAGTTTGGCAACCCTCGTTTGAGTGAATTGCAGGATCAGGCAGAAGCGATTGAGATTGACACCGCCAGCTTGATTGTCGAAGAAGAAACTTTTGTCAGCGTGACCAAGGCGGGTTACATCAAACGGACCAGTCCACGTTCTTTCAATGCCTCAACCCTTGAAGAAATGGGCAAACGAGAGGATGACCAGCTGATTTTCTTGCAGAATGCCAAGACAACCCAGCATCTCCTGCTCTTTACCAATCTTGGAAATGTTATCTACCGACCTGTCCATGAACTGACAGATATTCGTTGGAAAGACATCGGTGAACACCTGAGTCAGACCTTGATGAACTTTGATACCAATGAAGAGGTTATCTTCGCTGAACTGGTTGAGAATTTTGAAGAGGGAACTTATTTCGCGGTAACTAAATACGGTCAAATCAAGCGTGTGGAGCGGAAGGAGTTCACGCCATGGCGGACTTATAAGTCCAAGTCAACCAAGTATGCCAAACTCAAAGATGCGGATGATGTGGTCATTACCGTATCGCCTGTGGTCTTAGACGACATCATGCTCATGACAGAAAAGGGCTACGCTCTGCGATTTAACATCGAAGAAGTGCCAATCATCGGTGCCAAGGCGGCCGGTGTCAAGGCGGTCAACCTCAAGGATGGGGATGTGGTGGCTGCGGCCTTTATCAGCAATACCAGCTCCGTCTATCTCCTGACCCAGCGTGGTAGTTTGAAGCGGATGGCGGTGGAGGAAATCCCTGTGACCAGCCGTGCCAAGCGTGGTTTGCAGGTGCTTCGCGAACTCAAGGCTAAGCCTCACCGTGTCTTTGCGGCAGGTCCAGTCTTGACGGACCAGGGGGATTTTGACCTCTTTAGCACGGCAAATGAAGATGAAACGACAAGTCAAGTGCTTCATGTGCAGTCCAAAACGGGCAAACTCTATGAGGTTGATGTGACCCAGCTTAGCCTGTCTGAACGAACCAGCAACGGCAGCTTCATTTCGGATACCATTTCTGATGAGGAAGTCTTCAGAGCCTGGATAGACTAAAAAGATGAAAAGATTGCTCGCAAAGCAGTCTTTTTGCTATACTGTAGGAGAGGTAAATGCTATGAAAATTATCAAATTATTTTTCAGTATAAAAGTCTATCTATGGCTTGTTCTGTCCTTCCTTCTGTTATTGTGTGGTGTATGGGGATACGGCTACATCTCTGGTGAAAAGAGTAATCAGCAGGAAGTGAGTGTCCATACGGCTATTCAGTCTGTCGAGCAAGTCAATGAATTGGTATTTCTAAATACGGCTGTCCAGAAAATTGTGACCGCTAAAAACTACACGGTCTTATTTGGTCAAGAACTGCCCTTCTCAGAAAAATCAGCCCTCTTAATTATCAAGTACAAGGCGAAATTTGGTATTAAAAGTCCTGTATCCATTGAACATCTTTCTGAAAATAGGTACAAAATTACCCTTCCAGCCTTTGAAGTCATTGGATTGGAATTAGATGCAGAAGAACCTTATACCTTATATGATAAGAGTGGTGAGATATTGAGTTTTGCGACGGAAGAAATCGATACTGCCCAACTCATCACAGATGAATTTCAGTCAGCAGAACAAGAAACGTTTCTAGCAGATTATCAGGAAGACATAAAAGAGTCAGCAAAAAATTACTATCAAAATTTGTTTAAGGCAATTTCTCCTGAAATTGAACTAGAGTTTGTTTTTAACGAGTAAAAGTCTGGTTTACCAGGCTTTTTCTTATATTCACAAAATTTTCTGAATTTTTAATTGAAAATCACTTTCAAAAGTAGTAAAATAATAAAAAATAAATTTGGAGAAACTATATGACAGTGAACATTGACTGGGAAAACCTTGGTTTTTCTTATATGAAACTACCTTACCGCTTTATCGCTCATTTCAAAAACGGCAAATGGTCTGAAGGGCAATTGACTGAAGATGCGGACCTGCACATTTCAGAAAGCTCACCAGCCCTTCACTATGGTCAGCAAGCTTTTGAAGGCCTCAAGGCCTATCGCACGAAGGAGGGAAAACTCCAGCTCTTTCGTCCAGACCAAAACGCTGAGCGCCTGCAACGAACAGCTGACCGCTTGCTCATGGAGCCTGTACCGACTGACCTTTTCATCAAGGCTTGTAAAGAGGTGGTCAAAGCCAACGCGGACTACGTTCCTCCCTATGGAACTGGTGGCACGCTCTATCTCCGCCCGCTCCTGATTGGTGTCGGCGACATCATCGGCGTAAAACCAGCAGAAGAGTACATTTTCACCGTTTTTGCCATGCCGGTCGGAAACTACTTCAAGGGTGGTTTGGCTCCGACCAACTTCCTCATTCAGGACAAGTACGACCGTGCGGCACCAAATGGAACAGGGGCGGCTAAGGTTGGTGGTAACTATGCAGCATCGCTCTTGCCGGGCCAATATGCTAAAAAGCAGGGCTTCTCAGATGTCATCTATCTGGACCCAGCTACCCACACCAAGATTGAAGAAGTAGGGTCTGCTAATTTCTTTGGTATTACAGCCAATAACGAGTTTGTCACACCGATTTCGCCATCAATCTTGCCGTCCATTACCAAGTATTCTCTCTTGTATTTGGCAGAGCATCGTCTGGGAATGAAGGCAGTGGAGCGAGAAGTCCTTGTCGAAGAATTAGACCAGTTTGTCGAAGCAGGAGCTTGCGGAACAGCTGCAGTTATCTCACCAATTGGTGGTATCCAGATTGCAGACAAACTCCATGTTTTCCATAGTGAAACAGAAGTAGGACCTGTCACTCGTAAATTATATGACGAATTAACAGGTATCCAGTTTGGTGATATTGAAGCGCCAGAAGGCTGGATTGTCGAAGTAGAATAATTTCAGAAGGCTTGCACTTGCAAGCTCTTCTCTTTTTTTGTAGAATAGTAAAAGTGAGGTTTGAAAATGAGTAAAAAAGATAAAAAAATTGAAATTCAGATTGAAGATAGCAAAGTTCTTGTCAATAGAGAAGAGTTCCCTGGCTACCGCCTTGTTATAGGTAAAAAAGTAATTGGAGAAATTGCAGAATTGGCTGAAAATAACTTTGCAGTTATTAAAAATGGAAATACCGAAAGCTTTTACAAAAAATTAGAAAAAGCAGTCGGAAATATTATTGAAAATTATAATTTAAGTCACTAAAAGGCTTGTAATAGTCGCTATTTTATGTTAGAATAGTGACTGTTAGTGCACGGAGAGATAGCGAAGAGGCTAAACGCGGCGGACTGTAAATCCGCTCCTTCGGGTTCGGGGGTTCGAATCCCTCTCTCTCCATGTCTAAGATACTAAGGGCGTCAAACGCATAGTAAAAATAGGAAGTTGACTGCAAATCCTGATTTGCTAGGCGACTTATCTTTTTTACACAGCGTTTAGCCCGAGTTCATTTCAGAATGCTATCTTAGAAAATGTTTTGGGGTATCGCCAAGCGGTAAGGCAAGGGACTTTGACTCCCTCATGCGTTGGTTCGAATCCAGCTACCCCAGTAAAGGTACTAGATATAGTCTAGTTCGTCAAAGATGTCTAATTGTTGTTGTCCTTGCGTGTGCCTTAAATAAAATATATTTTATGTTGGGTCGAAAGACCTGATTGTCGGAGGTTTTTTTATAATGAACGAATTTGAAGATTTGTTGAACAGTGTAAGCGAAGTTACACCTGGTGATGTGGTAACTGCAGAAGTATTGACAGTTGATGCTGGTCAAGCAAACGTAGCTATCTCAGGTACTGGTGTTGAAGGCGTATTGACTCTTCGTGAGTTGACTAACGACCGTGATGCTGATATCAACGACCTTGTAAAAGTTGGTGAAACACTTGAATTGTTAGTACTTCGCCAAGTTGTTGGTAAAGATACAGACACTGTTACTTATCTTGTATCTAAAAAACGTTTGGAAGCACGTAAAGCATGGGACAAGCTTGTTGGTCGTGAAGAAGAAGTTGTTACAGTTAAAGTAACTCGTGCCGTTAAAGGTGGTCTTGCAGTTGAATTTGAAGGTCTTCGTGGTTTCATCCCAGCTTCAATGATCGACAGCCGTTTCACTCGTAACACTGAGCGTTTTGTAGGTCAAGAATTTGATGCTAAAATCAAAGAAGTTGATCCTGCTGAGAACCGTTTCATCTTGTCACGTCGTGACGTTGTTGAAGCAGAAGCTGCAGCTGCACGTGCTGAAGTATTCGGTAAATTGGCAGTTGGTGAAGTTGTGACTGGTAAAGTTGCACGTATCACAAGCTTTGGTGCTTTCATCGACCTTGGTGGTGTAGATGGTTTGGTGCACTTGACTGAATTGTCACACGAGCGTAACGTATCTCCTAAATCAGCTGTAACAGTTGGTGAAGAAGTTGAAGTTAAAGTTCTTGCAATCGACGAAGTTGAAGGTCGCGTATCATTGTCATTGAAAGCTACACAGCCTGGTCCATGGGATGGCGTTGAGCAAAAATTGGCAGCTGGCGATGTCATCGAAGGTAAAGTAAAACGCTTGACTGACTTCGGTGCTTTCGTTGAAGTATTGCCAGGTATCGATGGTTTGGTACATATCTCACAAATTTCACACAAACGTGTTGAAAATCCGAAAGACGCTTTGTCAGTAGGTCAAGAAGTAACTGTTAAAGTTCTTGAAGTGAACGCAGCTGATGAGCGTGTATCACTTTCTATCAAAGCTTTGGAAGAGCGTCCAGCAGCAGTTGAAGGTGAAGAAAAAGCTGAAAAACGTGCTCCACGTCCACGTCGTCAAAAACGTGAAGAAAAACGTGATTACGAATTGCCAGAAACTCAATCTGGATTCTCAATGGCTGACCTTTTCGGTGACATTGAATTGTAATTCATATAAAAACTTGCCTTGTGCAAGTTTTTCCTTTCCACCCTTAGTGTAATGGATATCACGTAAGATTCCGGTTCTTGAGATGGGGGTTCGATTCCCTCAGGGTGGACTAAATTGAAAAGCCTGGATTAACAGGCTTTTTTGTTATATTATATCAAGGAGGCTATGATATGTTACATTTTGAAAATGACTATAACAAAGGTGCCTATCCTGCCTTGCTAGAAGCCTTAGTTGCAAGCAACCAAGAAGGTTTATCTGGATATGGCACTGATAAATATACTGAATCTGCTATCGAAAAAATTAAAGTGGCAACTGCCTGCCCTCATGCACAAGTTACGTTTTTAGCAGGTGGCACTCAGACCAATCAAATTGTCATTTCGTCTATGTTAGCTTCCTATGAAGGAGTCATTGCAGCGGATACTGGTCATATTGCAGTTCATGAAGCGGGGGCAATTGAATTCACAGGCCATAAAGTGTTGGCCTTACCGCATACGGATGGCAAACTTGTTGCAAGTGAAGTTGAGAACTATATTTCCGATTTCTACGCAGATGCTAATCATGCCCATATGGTTCATCCTGGTATGGTCTATATTTCCCATCCAACAGAGTATGGTACACTTTATAGCAAGTCAGAGTTGGAAGAATTATCCCAAGTTTGCCGCACCCATAATATTCCGATTTTTTTAGATGGAGCTCGTTTGGGTTACGGTCTTGCAGCTCGCGATACGGATCTTGATTTGCCAACAATTGCAGAGCTGACCGATGTTTTTTATATCGGAGGGACAAAACTTGGTGCTTTGTTGGGAGAAGCTCTGGTCTTCACCAAGAATAATCAGCCTAAGAATTTCGTATCGATCGTCAAACACCATGGTGCCTTGTTGGCGAAAGGACGAGTGACGGGTGTCCAGTTTGATTGCTTATTTACTGATGACTTGTATCTTGAATTGGGGCGTCATGCTATCGCAATGGCAGAGCAACTGATCCAGATTTTGGAAGAGAAAGGCTTTCAATTCTATCTCAAATCCCCGACCAATCAGCAATTCGTTATTGTTAAGAATGAAGAATTGGATAGATTGACAGAAGCTGGAATTGCCTATGGCTTCTGGGAAAAATACGACGATAGCCACAGTATCATCCGCTTTGCGACCAGCTGGTCAACTAGTCAAGCAGATATTGATGAATTGAGAAATAGATTATAGCAAGCAAAAAAGAAAGGGTTAGCCTTTCTTTTTAGTCTGTAAATAATGATAGCGATAAACTGCATAACGTTCAATAAGGCGGTAGCCTATTCCTCCTGCGATTGCATGTACAATCAGGGCAATATGCAATTCTAGTGGTGCTTTTATAGTGATACCAAATAGAATACCGATTACAGTCCATCCTAGTATCACCCACCATAAGTACTTAAATGGAGCATACTGGCCATTCTGGTCTTTAACTTCACTGGAAACCCTGATTGAACAGCCGGTTAATACTCCCATGGGGAGCAATGAACGAGTATCAAATGGTTCTGGTAAAAATGACGATAAGGCGAAGATTTGTATAAGCGCAAAAATCAGTAGCCAAACGAAAATCGGCGTTTTTAGAATGACGTATTTCATATTGTACCCTCCTGAAATTAGTATATCAAATCCAAGAAAGTAAAACAAATATTTATGTGCTATTGATTAGAAGTCGTTTCGGATGCCCCACTAGTTACCTCTGTATTAGTGCTGGTTTCTGTCATTGTCTCCGAAGCTTGGGTAGCAGACATTTCTGTAGACGAGGAAGAGGCAGTAGACTCTACTGAAGAGCTGGTCTCGGTTTGGGTTGAGGATGTTGTTTCGGAGCTTGAACTTGTTGAATCTTGTTCTTCTGTTAACGGATTGCCGGTTGATGATTGGCTGGGGCTAGTGGCACTGGATGATGAAATGGTAGTACTTGGAGATGTTGAGGATGTTGCAGGTTTTGCTGTAAAGGTGTAGATAGTGATGCAGGCAGTGATAATCCCTAAAATAGATCCGATAAAGGTTAAATATTTTTGAAAATTAGTTAAACCAGCCGGTTTTTTATTTGTATTCTTACGTGTATTCATGATGTACCTCCACCTTTAGTTTAAGATAGGAAGTTTAAAACTATCTTAAAGATTGCCGAAAGGCATGAAAACATGATAAAATAGGACTATTGCAATAAAAGGAATGAAAAAATGATCTATTTTGATAATGCAGCAACGACACAGGTCTATCCAGAAGTTCTCAAGACCTATACGGAAGTGGCGACAAAAATCTGGGGAAATCCCTCTAGCCTCCATAGTCTCGGCAGTCAAGCAACCCGTATTTTAGAAGCATCCCGTAAGCAAATCGCAGAATTGCTAGGCAAGGATAGCAAAGAAATCTTTTTCACCTCAGGTGGTACGGAAGGTGACAACTGGGTCATCAAGGGAGTGGCATTTGAAAAGGCACATCTGGGCAAGCACATCATCGTGTCAGCAATTGAACATCCAGCGGTAAAAGAGTCAGCACTTTGGCTCAAAACGCAAGGTTTTGAGGTGGATTTGGCTCCGGTCAATACCCAAGGTTTTGTGGATGTTTCAGCCTTAGAAAGCTTGATTCGTCCAGATACCACACTGGTTTCTATCATGGCCGTCAACAATGAAATTGGTGCCATTCAGCCCATTCAGGAAATATCTCAACTGTTAGCTGATAAGCCTACCATTTCTTTCCATGTGGATGCTGTGCAGGCTATCGGTAAGGTGCCAACGGAAGGGTATTTGACAGACCGAGTTGATTTCGTCAGTTTTTCAGGTCACAAATTCCACTCTGTCAGAGGAGTAGGTTTCGTCTATGTCAAAGCTGGCAAGAAAATCGCTCCGCTATTGACAGGAGGAGGACAGGAAAGCGACAAACGCTCAACTACTGAAAATGTGGCTGGTATCGCCGCGACTGCTAAGGCGCTCCGCTTGACCTTGGACAAGGCGGTAGATAGCCAGAAGCGGCTGGCAGCTATGAAGCAGATTTTGGTGGATGAATTGGGCAAATACGCTGATGTGACAGTCTTTTCTGGGTTAGAGGACTTTGTGCCAAGCATTGTGACGTTTGGGATTAAGAACATCCGAGGCGAGGTCATTGTCCACGCCTTTGAAGACCACCAGATTTACATTTCGACCACCTCAGCCTGCTCATCCAAGGCTGGAAAACCAGCTGGAACACTGATTGCTATGGGTGTTCCGCAGAAGTTGGCTCAAACTGCCGTCCGTATCAGCTTGGATGATGACAACGATATGGGGCAAATTGAACAATTCCTCACGATTTTCAAACAAATTTATCACAACACACAGAAAGTAAGGTAGAATGAACTATTCAGAAATTATGATTCGCTATGGCGAATTGTCAACTAAAGGGAAAAACAAGATGCGGTTTGTTAACAAACTCCGCAATAATATCAAGCATGTCCTTTCTGTTTACCCAGAAGTGACGGTTTATTTTGACCGTGACCGTGGTCATGTCTATTTGAACGGGGCAGATTATCAGGAAGTTTCAGATTCTTTGAAGAAGATTTTTGGGATCCAAAATTTCGCACCGTCTTATAAGATTGAAAAGTCTGTTCCAGCCTTGAAAGAGGCGGTTGTGGAGATTATGCAGTCCATTTACAAGGAAGGTATGACTTTCAAGATTGCGGCGCGTCGTAGCGACCACAGTTTTGAATTGGATAGTCGTGACCTCAACCAAGTCCTTGGAGATGCGGTTTTTACAGCCATTCCAAATGTACAGGTACAGATGAAGTCACCAGATATTACCTTGCGAGTGGAGATTCGTCCTGACGCTGCTTATATTTCCCATGAAGAAATCAAGGGGGCAGGCGGTCTTCCAGTTGGTACATCTGGCAAGGGTACGCTCATGCTATCAGGTGGTATTGATTCGCCTGTTGCGGGCTATTTAGCACTTAAACGTGGGGTTGAAATCGAAGCCCTGCACTTTGCAAGTCCGCCTTATACTAGCCCAGGTGCACTTAAAAAGGCCCATGATTTGACTCGTAAATTGACTGCCTTTGGTGGTAATATCACCTTTATCGAAGTGCCGTTTACAGAAATTCAGGAAGAAATCAAGGAAAAGGCACCTGAAGCTTATTTGATGACCTTGACACGTCGCTTCATGATGCGGATTACAGACCGAGTACGGGAAGAGCGTGGTGCCATGGTTATTATTAATGGTGAAAGTCTAGGACAAGTGGCCAGTCAGACCTTGGAATCAATGCAGGCTATCAATGCGGTGACAAATACACCTGTTATCCGTCCAGTCGTTACCATGGACAAGTTGGAAATCATTGATATTGCTCAAGAAATTGATACATTTGACATTTCCATCCAGCCATTTGAAGATTGCTGTACCATCTTTGCCCCTGACCGTCCAAAAACCAACCCTAAAATTAAAAATGTCGAGCAGTACGAAGCTCGTATGGATGTAGAAGGATTGGTAGAACGTGCTGTGGCTGGGATTATCGTAACTGAAATCACACCGAAAGAGGAAGTGAAAGACGAAGTGGATAGTTTGATTGAAGACTTACTGTAGCATACAATTATTTCGACATACATGTAAATCCAGTTATTGCTGGATTTTTTAATACGAATCGTTCGGAAAAATCGAATTTGTATGATATAATAAGACTTCAGAAAAATACAAAGGAGTTATTATGAAAAAAGGTGCGCTAACAGGTTTACTCCTGTTTGGTATGTTTTTTGGTGCAGGAAACTTGATTTTCCCACCTGCGCTTGGTGTCTTGTCTGGTGAGAATTTTTGGCCAGCGATTTTAGGATTTGTCGTATCGGGTGTCGGGATTGCCGTTATTGCCTTGATTGTGGGTACATTAAATCCCAAAGGTTATGTACATGAGATTTCTCGTAAGATTTCTCCAGCCTTTGCAACGGTCTATCTTGTTGCCTTGTATTTGGCTATCGGTCCTTTCTTTGCCATTCCGCGTACAGCAACAACGTCCTTTGAAATTGGTATTGCACCATTGTTGGGCGATGCGAATCTGGGGCTCTGGTTGTTTGGCTTTACAGCCCTTTACTTTGTGGCAGCTTATCTGATTGCCCTCAATCCATCTCAAATCTTAAACAGTATCGGACGTATTTTAACCCCTGTTTTTGCCATTTTGATTGTGATTTTAGTGGTGCTAGGTATTGTTAAATATGGTTCTACAAATCCACTTCCTGCAGCCGATGCTTACTCAGCAGGACAGGCATTTGGTACAGGATTTATTGAAGGATACAACACCCTTGATGCCCTTGCCTCAATTGCCTTTAGTGTTGTAGCAGTGAATACCTTAAAACAACTTGGTTTCTCCAGCAAGAAGGAATATGTTTCAACCATCTGGTCTGTTGGTTTTGTTGTAGCCTTAGCTTTCTCAGCACTATATGTCGGTTTGGCTTTCCTAGGTAATCATTTCCCAGTTCCTGCTGATGTTTTGGCTTCCGATACCAACAAGGGTGTTTACATTCTTTCGCAAGCAACACAGGCTATTTTTGGGCCAGGTGCACAAATTTTCTTAGCTGCCATGGTTATCGTTACTTGCTTTACGACAACGGCTGGCTTGATTGTTTCTTCAGGTGAATTTTTCGCTGAGCGTTTCCCACGTTTTAGCTACAAAGTGTATGCGACAATCTTTACTTTGATTGGTTTTGGTATTGCCAACCTCGGTTTGAACAATATCATTACCTTCTCAGTTCCAGTTCTTTTGGTTCTCTATCCAATTACTATCTGTATTGTCTTGATTACAATTGTTAACAAATTTGTACCGCTTTCCACTTATGGTATGCAATTAACTGTGGGAGTAGTGACAGCTTTGTCATTGGTAGAAGTGTTAGCAGGACAATTCAACTGGACTGCTGTTTCAAAAATCATCTCAGCTCTGCCATTTGCCGGACAATCATTAGCTTGGTTATTACCAGCCCTTATCGGAATCGTCCTCTCGTTGTTCTTACCAAACAAGCAGGAGAGCGAAGTTTTCGAAATGTAAGAAAAGTGATACAAAACACTTGCATTTGCAGGTGTTTTTGTTATAATAGGACTGTTGACTATGCACACATCCTGTGCAACCGCACGAATGCCGTTCTTTCGTTGAGAGTAGAGTAAGTGGTTCGTCCCACGGTACTAGGCGAGTCTTCACATCAAATTCGGGCAAGACCCAAAAATCATAGGAGGTGCATAATGAGCACATATGCAATCATTAAAACTGGCGGCAAACAAGTTAAAGTTGAAGTCGGTCAAGCTATCTACGTTGAAAAATTGAACGTTGAAGCAGGTCAAGAAGTTACTTTCGAAGAAGTAGTTCTTGTTGGTGGTGAGAAAACTGTTGTGGGTACTCCACTTGTAGCAGGAGCTACTGTTGTTGGTACTGTTGAAAAACAAGGTAAACAGAAAAAAGTTGTTACCTTCAAGTACAAACCTAAAAAAGGTAGCCACCGCAAACAAGGTCACCGTCAACCTTACACAAAAGTTGTTATCAACGCTATCAACGCTTAATCGCGTAGCTTGAAGCAATCATTACAGAAATTCGGAGGAATAACATATGTTAAACTTGAATCTTGCTAACTTGCAATTTATGGCCCACAAAAAAGGTGGAGGTTCAACGTCAAACGGTCGTGATTCACAAGCAAAACGCCTTGGTGCGAAAGCTGCTGACGGCCAAACTGTATCAGGTGGTTCAATCCTTTACCGCCAACGTGGTACTAAAATCTACCCAGGAGCTAACGTAGGTCGTGGTGGAGATGACACTCTTTACGCTAAAGTAGAAGGCGTTGTACGCTTCGAACGTAAAGGTCGCGATAAGAAACAAGTATCTGTTTACCCAATCGCAAAATAAGTCTGAAAATGGCTTAACAATAGGCTTTCCGAGTTGTTTTCGGAGAGTCTTTTTTGTAATTTGATTTTGCTATTTTTAAAAGTGTACGATAGAAGTGATTCAAGACGGCAATATCTTCTATATAGGATAAAAATATTTTGCCTTCTGTGCTGTTGCGCTTCCTATAAGTTCTACGTTCAGTAGTAGATGAAATGTTCAGAGGAAGTGGTATGGGTTCCAACTTAGTAAAATTAGTCATTAATGATTTGATGAACAGAAATTCCAAAGCCTTTCAAATTGCAGTTGAAGAAGAGAAATTGGGAACCTGGTAGTTATATAAGAGAAGAATAGTCTATTTGCGAAAACGCAAGAGTTCAGCAAATTCTTGCGTTTTTTGATATAATGGTAGAAGCAGTTTTAAGAGGTTTCAAGTATGAATATTCAACAATTACGCTACGTTGTAGCCATTGCAAACAGTGGTACTTTTCGGGAAGCAGCGGAAAAAATGTACGTTTCCCAGCCTAGTTTGTCTATTTCCATTCGTGATTTGGAAAAAGAGTTAGGTTTTCAAATTTTTAGCCGAACTAGTTCAGGAACTTTTTTGACACAAAAAGGGATGGAATTCTATGAGAAAGCTCAGGCTTTAGTTAAGGGATTTGATCAGTTTGAGCATCTCTATTTGCAACCTGAGGAAGGTGAGAAGACTTTTTCAATTTCAAGTCAGCATTATGATTTTCTTCCCCCATTGATTACGGAGTTCTCTCGTAGCCACCCGCAGTACCCTCATTTTCGCATTTTTGAATCGACTACAGTACAGATTTTAGACGAGGTTGCTCAAGGTTATAGCGAGCTTGGTATTATTTATTTGAACGAGAGAAATACAAAAGGAATCATGCAGAAATTGGATAAACTTCACTTGCAAGCTGTAGATTTGTCTGCATTTCAGACTCATATCTACCTTCGTGAAGATCATCCTTTGACAAAGAAAGCTGAGATTGAGCCAGCAGATTTGGTAGGTCTACCTACCGTACGGTTCACTCAAGAAAAAGAGGCTTATCTCTATTATTCCGAGAACTTGATTGATACGTCGGATTCCTCGGTTGTGTTTGATGTGACAGACCGTGCTACTTTGAATGGAATTTTGGAGCGTACGGATGCCTATGCAACTGGTTCGGGCTATCTTGATGATGAGAGTGTCAATGGCATTACAGTAATTCCTCTCAAAGGAAAGGTAGACAATCGCATGGTCTACGTTAAACGAGCCAATGATGAACTTGGTTCTTGTGCCAAAGACTTTATTGAAACCATGCAGGCATATTTTGATAAGAAGAAGGATGAAAATGCGTAAAATTGGATTTCCATTTTTGATGGTAGTATTAATTGGTCTGGACCAGCTTGTAAAAGCTTGGACAGTTGCCAATATTGAATTAGATACGGTAACGGAATTTATACCAGGATTGATGAGCTTAGCTTATCTAAGAAATTATGGTGCGGCCTGGTCGATTTTACAAAATCAGCAGTGGTTTTTCACGATAATGACAATTGTAGCTGTGACAGGCCTAGTGTGGTACTATATCAAACAGATCAAGGGCAATATCTGGACTCTATTCAGTCTGTCTTTGATGATTGCTGGTGCTTTTGGGAATTTTATTGATCGTCTTAGATTGGGATATGTGGTGGACATGTTTCACTTGGATTTTATTAGTTTCCCTGTATTTAATGTAGCAGATGTTTGTCTGACAGTTGGTGTAGGTATTTTATTTATTTGTATTATGAAAGAAGAGAGTAATGGAAGTAAGAGTTGAGGTTGGTGGCATTCGTTTGGATAAGGCATTGTCGGATTTGACGGATTTGTCTCGTTCAGTTGCAAATGAGCAGATTAAGGCCGGTCAGGTTTTGGTCAATGGACAGCCTAAAAAAGCTAAATATAGTGTACAGGTTGGGGATGTCCTAACCTATCAAATTCCAGAAGTAGAAGAAATCGACTATGTTGCTGAGGATATTCCTTTAGAGATTGTCTTTCAGGACGAGGATGTTGCTGTTGTAAATAAACCTCAAGGGATGGTCGTTCATCCGTCGGCTGGTCACACGTCAGGAACGCTAGTTAATGCTCTCCTTTATCACGTAAAAGATTTGTCAGGCATCAATGGTGTCTTGCGACCAGGAATTGTTCATCGGATTGATAAGGATACTTCTGGCCTGCTCATGGTTGCTAAAAACGATGATGCCCATACAAAGCTTGCTGCTGAATTGAAAGACAAGAAATCCCTTCGTAAGTATTGGGCCATTGTACACGGTAATCTACCAAACGATCGCGGAGTAATCGAGGCGCCGATTGGTCGTTCTGAAAAAGACCGCAAGAAACAAGCGGTGACTGCCAAAGGGAAAGAAGCTGTGACACGTTTTCAGGTTCTGGAGCGTTTTGGTGACTACACTTTGGTGGAATTAACCTTGGAAACAGGACGAACTCACCAAATTCGTGTCCACATGGCTTATATTGGTCATCCGGTTGCGGGTGATGAAGCTTACGGTCCAAGGAAAACACTAAAAGGGCATGGCCAATTTCTTCATGCCAGAACGCTTGGATTTACCCATCCGAGAACTGGTGAGGTTGTTGAATTTACGGCAGAAGCGCCAGCTATTTTTCAGGAGACACTTGAAAAACTGCGCAAGGCTGAATAATAGTATGAAAACCTTATCATCTTGCCCATTTTTTCAACAAATGCTATACTAGAAGACGAAAAAATGTAAGGAGTATGAAAAAACATGGAAACTTTACCAAATTGTCCAAAATGTAATTCTGAATATGTCTATGAAGACGGTGCCCTCTTGGTTTGCCCTGAGTGTGCTTACGAGTGGAACCCAGCAGATGTAGCTGAGGAAGAAAGTGGACCTGTTGCAATTGATGCCAACGGTAATCGTTTGGCGGACGGCGATACTGTGACGCTTATCAAAGATTTGAAAGTGAAAGGTGCGCCTAAGGACCTTAAACAAGGTACACGTGTTAAAGGCATCCGTATCGTTGAAGGCGATCACAATATTGATTGTAAAATCGATGGTTTCGGTGCCATGAAGTTGAAGTCAGAATTCGTTAAGAAAATCTAATAAAAAGGACTGGTCAATCCAGTCTTTTGTCGTTTTTGAAAGGATATTATGAAACATCAAAGTATTTTGTTTTACAGTAGATGCCTATTAGCCATTTTAGCCATCACAGGTACCGCCTTAGAAATCATTAAATATGGTATCGGGATGCTCATGTATTATACGGTGCAATCTAATTTATTAGTATCTCTGTTTGCTGTCTATATGGTCTATGCCATGAGTAAAAGTGTGGATTTACAGACGTCACATTTTCTTCGGATAAAGGCTGCTGTGACCATGTCTATCATGATTACTTGTGTAGTCTATCACTTTATGTTGGCACCTTTGGCAGACGATTTCTGGCGTCTTGAAAATCTACTCTGCCATTATATTGTTCCCTTATATTTTTTGTTAGATACCCTAATAGTAGATCGTCAGCAACAGTACAAGTGGTTTGACCCGATTTGGTGGACGCTTTTGCCTGTTCTCTACATGATTTTTGGTCTAGTGAATGGTCTTTTCATAAAAATTCCAATCCCAGATGCTAAGGACAGTCCTTTTGCTTATTTCTTTCTCAATGTCCCTAAGTATGGTTGGACTTATGTTTTGACTTATGCTGGAGTCATCTTTGTCGCCTATCTAGTCTGTGGTTTTCTGTTGGCGGGACTTAAATCCATAAAACTTAAGACTTCATTGTCTTTTGGAAAAAATTCTCAGTAAAATCCGATAATTTCTATATTTTTTCAGAAAAAAATTGTCAAGGCTGAGATTTTATGCTATACTCTGCTTAATAAATCCTTTAAAACCTGTCCAGAGAGGCAGACAAGGAGTCGGATGTTAAGCAGGTTGGTTCTAACTAGCCTATATTTTCATAGTCTCCTTGTATAAGGAGACTTTTTCTATACTTTTGGAGGTCTTATGAAGACAAAAGAAATCGTTGACGATATGACTATGAAACGGGCGATCACCCGTATCACTTATGAAATTATCGAACGGAATAAGAATTTGGATAATATTGTCCTTGCAGGGATTAAAACACGGGGTGTTTTCATTGCAAAGAGGATTCAGGAGAGGCTTAAGCAATTAGAGGGTATCGACGTTCCGTTGGGAGAGTTGGATACCAAGCCGTTTCGAGATGACATGAAGGTAGAAGATGATACGACAAATATGACTGCCAATGTCAACGATCGTGATGTTATATTAGTAGATGATGTGCTTTATACAGGACGAACTATTCGTGCTGCTATTGACAACATAGTGTCCTTGGGCCGTCCAGCTCGTGTTAGTTTAGCGGTACTTGTGGATCGTGGACACAGGGAGTTGCCTATTCGAGCAGATTATGTTGGGAAGAATATTCCAACTAGTCGTTCTGAAGAAATCATTGTGCACATGGCTGAAATCGATGGTCAAGACGCTGTCCTTCTGGTTGAAGGTGCATAGTCGCTTCGTTTACAAATTATCATTCTACATCTAGATCATAAAGGTAGGTATCATCATGACAATTACAAATGGTAAAGTTTCACTCAAACACTTGGTTACAATGGAGACCCTCTCAAATGAAGAAGTATTGGGACTCATTCAACGTGGTATTGCTTTTAAACGCGGTGAAAAGGTAGAGTTGGATCGGAAGTACTATGCTTCTAACCTTTTCTTCGAGAATTCAACTCGGACGCATAAGTCTTTTGAAATGGCAGAGCTTCGTTTGGATATGGGAATGATTGACTTTGATGCTCGTACCAGCTCAGTCAATAAGGGTGAAACCTTGTATGATACTATTTTGACCATGTCGGCACTTGGTGTTGACATTTGCGTGATTCGTCATTCGGAAGTGGATTATTACAAGCAATTGATTGATAGTCCTACCATCCAGACTTCAATTGTCAATGGTGGTGATGGTTCAGGCCAACACCCAAGCCAATCTCTACTTGATTTGATGACTATTTATGAAGAATTTGGAACTTTTGAAGGCTTGAAGATTGCCATTGCAGGTGATATTACACACTCACGGGTTGCTAAGTCCAATATGCAAATTTTGAAACGTCTGGGAGCTGAGATTTTCTTTGCTGGACCGGAGGAATGGTACGCAGAGGAATTTGATGTCTATGGTCAGCATTTGAATATTGATGATATTGTGGAAACGGTAGATGTACTGATGTTGCTCCGTGTGCAACACGAACGACATGATGGTGATGGTGGTTTTTCTAAAGAAACTTATAACCGTTTGCATGGTTTAACAGAGGAGCGCTACAAACGCTTGAAAGATACTGCAATTGTTATGCATCCGGCTCCTGTTAACCGTGATGTAGAAATCGATGACCAATTGGTAGAGGCGCCAAAATCACGTATTGTCCGTCAAATGCAAAATGGTGTCTTTGTTCGGATGGCGATTTTGGAAGCAATTGTCAATGGCAAGGCTTAAACTTTAACTATTTAGAAATTTGTTAGACTTATCTTATTTAATGTCGCTCAGAGTGGCGACGAATAGAAAGGCAAGGGACAGGTCAATGGTTGCAAGCAACTCATTTCCCTACGCCTGCCTCTATGGAGGTCAGGCTATCCCTTGTACTAGTTTGTGCAGTCAATTATTATCGAATTGACCGTACAAACGTCAGACTATTATTTAATTCTATCCGGAGAGATAGAAAATAGAAAGGAGAGTGGGTGCTCTGTTGCTCGGATTTGTAACTGAATTCGGGCTACGGACTGGGTCAAAAAGATAGTTTTTCCTCGAACGCAAGCGTTCTTGGTCAAACTCCTATTTTGACTGTGTCCGCTTAACGCCCTTAATATCTTATTATTATGTCAAAAAGACGTTTGATTTTAGAGGATGGCACTATTTTTGAAGGGGAGGCCTTCGGTGCTGATATTGATGTGACTGGTGAGTTGGTTTTCTCAACTGGGATGACAGGTTATCAGGAATCTATCACGGACCAGTCTTATAATGGTCAGATTTTAACCTTTACCTATCCCTTGGTAGGAAATTACGGGATTAACCGTGATGATTACGAGTCAATCAAGCCGACTTGTAAGGGAGTGGTTGTCAGTGAGTGGGCTCGTCGGGCAAGTAACTGGCGTAACCAGATGACTTTGGATGAATTTTTAAAGGCTAAGAAAATTCCAGCAATTTCTGGAATTGACACACGCGCCCTAACTAAAATTATTCGTCAGCACGGTACCATGAAGGCGACTCTTGCAAATGTCGGTGATTCTGTGGAGCATTTGACGGACCAATTGAGAGCGACTGTTTTGCCAACCAACAATATCCAGCAAGTATCGACTAAAACAGCCTATCCTGCCCCTGGAGTTGGACGCAGTGTCGTTCTGGTTGATTTTGGATTGAAACATTCTATTCTTAGAGAGTTAGCCAAGCGTGATTGCAATGTGACAGTTGTCCCTTATGATACGACTGCTGAAGAAATTCTTGCCCTCCATCCTGATGGTGTCATGCTATCAAACGGCCCAGGAAATCCAGATGATGTTCCAGAAGCGCTAGAAATGATTCGTGGGATTCTTGGGAAAATTCCAATATTTGGTATCTGTATGGGTCACCAACTCTTTGCTAAGGCCAATGGAGCAACCACATACAAGATGAAGTTTGGTCACCGTGGTTTTAACCATGCGGTGCGTGAAATTGCGACAGGTCGAGTGGACTTTACCAGTCAGAACCATGGTTATGCTGTAGCTCGTGAGGATTTGCCAGACTGTTTGATGATTACCCACGAGGAAATCAATGACAAATCGGTAGAAGGGGTACGCCACAAGTACCATCCAGGTTTCTCTGTTCAATTCCACCCGGATGCTGCACCTGGTCCACATGATGCCAGCTATTTGTTTGATGAATTTATGGAATTGATGGATTCGTTTAAAAAAGGGCAGTAAGGTCTAACTACTATCGAACTAAACCTTACTGCGTCGGTCTATTATTTAATTCTATCCGGAGAGATAGAAAATAGAAAGGCAAGGGACAGGTCAATGGTTGCAAGCAACTCATTTCCCTACGCCTGCCTCTATAGAGGTCAGGCTATCCCTTGCACTAGTTTGAAAACTAAAGTAATATCGACTTTAGTTTTCAAACGTCGGACGTATCTTATTTAATGTCAACCTGTGAGTTGACGAATAGAAAGGAGTAGGGTGTTCTGTTGCTCGGATTTTGTAATTGAATTCGGGCTACGGACTGGGTCAAAAAGATAGTTTTTCCTCGAACGCAAGCGTTCTTGGTCAAACTCCTATTTTGACTGTGTCCGCTTAACGCCCTTAATATCTTAAAATTATGCCAAAACGTACGGATATTAAGAAAATTATGGTGATTGGGTCTGGTCCGATTATTATCGGTCAGGCTGCGGAGTTTGATTATGCTGGGACTCAGGCTTGTTTGGCTTTGAAGGAAGAAGGCTATAGTGTTGTCTTGGTCAATTCAAACCCTGCGACCATCATGACAGACAAGGAAATTGCGGACAAGGTCTATATTGAACCGATTACACTTGAATTTGTCACACGGATTTTACGGAAGGAGCGTCCAGATGCTCTCTTACCAACTCTTGGTGGTCAGACTGGTCTCAACATGGCCATGGAATTGTCTAAGGCTGGTATCTTAGATGAGCTTGGAGTTGAGTTGTTGGGAACTAAACTATCTGCAATTGATCAGGCAGAGGACCGCGACCTCTTCAAACAACTCATGGAAGACCTCGAACAGCCTATTCCTGAGTCAACGATTGTGACAACAGTTGAAGAGGCTTTGGAATTTGCTACTGAAATTGGCTATCCTGTCATTGTTCGACCAGCCTTCACGTTGGGTGGTACTGGCGGTGGTATGTGTTCCAATGAAGAAGAACTGCGTGAAATAGCAGAAAATGGTCTGAAACTGTCACCGGTGACCCAGTGTTTGATTGAGCGTTCCATTGCTGGTTTCAAGGAAATTGAATACGAAGTGATGCGCGATGCGGCTGACAATGCCTTGGTCGTATGTAACATGGAAAACTTTGACCCTGTGGGAATTCATACAGGAGATTCTATCGTATTTGCCCCAACGCAGACGCTTTCGGATATTGAAAACCAGATGTTGCGTGATGCCAGTCTCAGCATTATTCGTGCTCTCAAAATCGAGGGTGGTTGCAATGTGCAGTTGGCACTGGATCCACATAGTTTCAAATACTATGTCATTGAAGTAAACCCACGTGTGTCTCGTTCTTCTGCCTTGGCATCCAAAGCGACAGGTTATCCGATTGCCAAATTGGCAGCAAAAATTGCGGTTGGCTTGACCTTGGATGAAATGGTGAACCCTGTTACAGGAACAACCTACGCCATGTTTGAGCCTGCTCTTGACTACGTTGTGGCAAAAATTCCACGTTTCCCATTTGATAAGTTTGAAAAAGGGGAACGCCGCCTTGGAACGCAGATGAAGGCAACTGGTGAGGTCATGGCCATTGGTCGCAATATCGAAGAAAGTCTGCTCAAGGCCTGCCGTTCTTTGGAAATCGGAGTCTATCACAATGAAATGCCCGAACTCAGCCAAGTGACAGATGATCAATTGGTTGAAAAGATTGTCAAGGCACAGGATGATCGTCTATTCTATCTTTCGGAAGCCCTTCGACGTGGCTATACAGTAGAAGAACTGGCTCAGTTGACGAAGATTGATCTTTTCTTCCTTGATAAACTGCTTCATATCTTAGAAATCGAGCAGGAATTGGCAACGAATTTTGATAATATTGATTTATTGAAAAAAGCTAAGAAATACGGTTTTGCAGACCGCAAGATTGCGGAACTCTGGGGACGGACAGAATCCTACATTCGTCAACTGCGGACAGAGCACAAGATTGTCCCTGTTTATAAGATGGTAGATACTTGTGCGGCCGAGTTCGAAAGTTCAACGCCATATTTCTACTCAACTTATGAGTGGGAAAATGAGTCCATCCGTTCGGAAAAAGAATCTGTTTTGGTGTTGGGTTCTGGACCAATTCGTATCGGACAGGGTGTGGAGTTTGACTATGCGACGGTGCATTCGGTTAAGGCCATTCAGGCGGCTGGCTACGAAGCTATCATTATGAACTCGAACCCGGAAACAGTGTCAACTGACTTTTCAGTTTCGGACAAGCTTTACTTCGAGCCGTTGACCTTGGAAGATGTCTTGAATGTGATTGACCTTGAGAAACCCAAAGGGGTTATCGTTCAGTTCGGTGGTCAGACAGCTATCAACTTGGCAGAGCCATTGGCAAAAGCAGGTATTCCAATCTTGGGTACGCAAGTAGCGGATTTGGATAGAGCTGAAGACAGGGATGTATTTGAAAAAGCCCTGAAAGACCTTGGAATTCCACAGCCACCAGGCCAAACCGCAACCAACGAAGAGGAAGCTCTAGAGGCGGCCCGCAAGATTGGTTTCCCAGTACTTGTTCGTCCCTCATATGTCTTGGGCGGTCGTGCTATGGAGATTGTCGAAAATGAAGAGGACTTACGTTCTTATATGAGAACGGCGGTCAAGGCTTCACCAGAGCACCCAGTTTTGGTGGATTCGTATATCGTCGGTCGTGAGTGTGAAGTGGATGCCATTTCAGACGGTAAGGATGTCTTGATTCCAGGTATTATGGAACATATCGAACGCGCAGGGGTTCACTCAGGTGACTCGATGGCTGTTTATCCGCCACAAACCCTGTCTAAAGAGGTACAGGCGACCATTGCAGACTACACCAAACGCTTGGCAATCGGTCTCAACTGTATCGGTATGATGAATATCCAGTTTGTTATCAAGGATGAAACGGTATATGTGATTGAGGTCAATCCTCGTGCTAGTCGTACGGTTCCATTCTTGTCCAAAGTCACAGACATTCCAATGGCCCAGGTTGCAACCAAATTGATTTTGGGACAAAGCCTTGCGGAACTGGGTTACCAAGATGGTCTTTATCCTGAGAGCAATCAGGTGCACGTTAAAGCACCAGTATTCTCATTTACAAAATTGGCTAAAGTTGACAGTTTGTTAGGACCAGAGATGAAATCTACTGGTGAGATTATGGGGTCTGATACAACTCTTGAAAAAGCACTTTATAAGGCTTTTGAAGCAAGTTATCAGCACCTAACCGAGTTTGGTAATGTTGTATTTACCATCGCGGATGAAGACAAGGAAGAAGCACTTGGTCTTGCTCAACGATTCCATGAATTGGGGTATGGCTTGCTGGCTACAAGCGGTACGGCAACTGCCTTTCAAGCTAAGGGCTTAGACTGTCTGCCTGTTGGGAAAATCAGTAGAGACCAAAGAGAGTCGATTCCTCACCTGGTCCGTAAAGGAAAAGTGCAAGCCATTGTCAATACAGTAGGCAAAAAGCGTGTGGCAGACGAGGATGGAGAGGTTATTCGTGCATCTGCTATCGAAGCAGGGATTCCGCTTTTTACAGCCTTAGATACTGCTGCGGCTATGTTGGCTGTACTAGAAAGTCGTAGTTTTTCGACGCGAGCAATTTAGGAGATAAAAAATGAAGGTTCATTTAGTGGATGAGTTTGGGAATGTAAAGGAAGTGAAGGCTGGTTTTTCATGGACAACCTTTTTCTTCAAGTTTTTTGTACCGCTGATTCGAGGTGATTTAAAATGGTTTGCGATTATTTTGGTAGCATTCTTATTTGCCTTGTTAATTGAGCGTCGCTTTGATATTCCTTTTATTAATACTGGCTTTGGGATTTTGTGGGGCTATCTCTACAATCGAATCTATATCAAGGAAGCCTTGGCAAAAGGATGGCGTCCGGTTAGTGAAGCTGATCAGGAAGCCATTCGCCAATTTCTACAATCCTAAGTCTTGATTCACAAAGAGATTTAAGTGTGACTTCGTAAGAAGTCACGCTTTTTCTGTTATAATATTTAATATGAAAGTAATCGTAACAACAAGTTTGGGAATGGATGGGCACTTGGTTCAGAAGGCCAAACGGCTAGCTGAAGATTTAGGGATTGTTTACTGTGAGCGGCGGAAGCAAGCCGTGAAGGTCTTACTCAAGCAGGCGGATGCGGTTTTGGTGGTTTATAAGGATCGATTGGTTTTTGAGCAAAAAGAAGGGAGAAAACTCTTTTTCCACCCAGATACTGCCATGTTGCGGATTAAGTCTGGAAGAGATCCGCTTTTAGAATTGCTTGGAAAAGAAAAACAATCAATAATAGACTGTACTATGGGCTTGGGATCTGATAGCATTGTGTTAGCAAGTGCTGGTCATCGGGTGACAGCCTTGGAAAGTTCTAAGCTAGTGCACTTTATTGTGAGTCGGGGGTTACAGGATTTTGATAGTGGACTGCAAGAGGTCAACCGAGCCATGAATTCTATCCAGACAATTTGGACAGATAGTTTGACTTATTTGAAAGAGCAAATAGATAAGTCTGTTGATGTCATTTACTTTGATCCCATGTTTTCAGAAGAAATCAAGGAATCACAAAATCTTTCTGGCTTGTCTGCTTTGGCTGATAGAAGCCGTTTAACGGAGGAAATTGTATCTGAGGCTAAACGAGTAGCTAGGAAGAAATTGATTATAAAGGCTCATTTTCGAGATCAGGTCTTTGAAGAATTTGGCTTTAAACGTCATGTCAGACCTAATCAAAAATTTCACTACGGAGAAATTATTTTGGAGGAGGAAGTATGAAAATCATCGTAACAGGCTTTGATCCCTTTGGTGGCGAGCCTATTAACCCAGCCTTGGAAACAATCAAATCTCTACCTAAGACCATTGCTGGTGCAGAGATTATTCTTGTAGAGATTCCGACTGTTTTTGACAAGGCTGCGGATGTTTTAGAGGAGAAAATGACAGAACATTTACCTGATGCGGTACTATGTATTGGTCAGGCTGGTGGGCGAGTTGATTTAACTCCTGAGCGTATAGCCATTAACCAAGATGATGCACGCATTCCAGACAATGAAGGGCAACAGCCGATTGATAGAACGATTCGAGAAGATGGTCAGCCTGCTTATTTCTCCACCTTACCCATCAAAGCAATGGTTGAAGCTATTCATAAGATTGGGCTTCCAGCTTCTGTTTCTAATACTGCTGGGACCTTTGTCTGCAACCATCTCATGTATCAAGCTCTTTACTTGGCGGAGAAACAATTTCCAAAGACTAAGGCCGGTTTTCTCCATATTCCCTTCTTGCCAGAGCAGGTTGTCGACAAGCCAGGACTGGCTTCCATGTCTTTGAACGATATTGTAAGAGGAGTTGAAGTTGCCATAGGAGCAATCGTTGAATATAGGGATAAAGAGGATATAAAAAAGGGTGGTGGTAGTACACACTGATGAAAAATATTATGGAAGCAAGAAAACGTGTAGAGGAAATGGAAAAACTATTTAATAGGCATCTAGAGCTGAACAAGTCCCTTTCCGATAGTGTGACCCAACTCAATCAGGAACAATCGACTTATTTACAGTTATTAGATTATTACCAGAGCCAGATCTATATGGAAGATCTTGATTTATCTAATAAGGGGGATTTCAATGGTATTCCTTGCGGAGTATTGAGTGAAGATGGAGTCTATAATTTACTGTTTGACCGTATAAATCTAGCAAGTCAACTGAGAGAACTAGCAGATATGCTCGAGCAATAAAATTTTTTAAAACCTGTCAAGTTTTTTTCTTGACACTCTGTTAAAGTGTGGTATAATAGAACATGTGCTAAATAGCTCTGCTATTTCACCGAATAAAAATACAAAGAAAAGAGAACATTTAAAAATGGCAGTAAAAATCCGTTTGACTCGTATGGGTTCTAAAAAGAAACCTTTCTACCGTATCAACGTTGCAGACTCACGTGCACCACGTGATGGTCGTTTCATCGAAACTGTTGGTACTTACAACCCACTTTTGGCTGAAAACTCAGTAACTCTTAAAGAAGAGCGTGTACTTGAGTGGTTGGCAAAAGGTGCACAACCATCTGATACAGTTCGTAGCCTTCTTTCAAACGCTGGCGTATTGAAGAAATTCCACGAACAAAAATTCTCTAAGTAAGAACAGTAAGCGAGAACACTTATGGACATGATTGAAAATCTCATTATTGCGATTGTGAAACCTTTGATTTCACAGCCTGATAGCTTGACAATAAAAATTGTTGATACACCTGAATTCTTGGAATATCATTTGGATTTGGATCAATCTGATATTGGACGTATCATTGGTAGAAAAGGACGCACAATTTCTGCAATCAGAACGATTGTCTATTCTGTTCCAACAAGTGATAAAAAAGTTCGTTTAGTGATCGACGAGAAAGAATAGAAAGTCACCGTTTGGTGGCTTTTAACTTTACAGAAGGGGTTATGCCCCTTTTTAACATATAGAAAGGGAGATAAGATGAATCTGATTTGGACCTACTTAAAAAAATATCCTAAGTGGATTGCCTTAGACTTGGTGGGGGCCTTCTTATTTGTAGTGGTAAACTTGGGCTTGCCGACTTTTTTGGCTAGGATGATTGACCAAGGAATTACAAAGAACGATGTTAGTCAGCTCTATTTCTGGGCGGGGATGATGGGACTGATTGTCCTGCTCGGTATTGTTGGTCGAGTGACACTTGCCTATGCAGCCGGAAAGTTGACGACCAATATCGTAAAAGATATTCGAAATGATTTGTACGAGAAAATTCAGGACTACTCTCATCATGAATATGAGCAGATTGGTGTTTCTTCTCTAGTTGCTCGTATGACAAATGATGCTTTTGTCTTGATGCAGTTTGCGGAGATGGTATTGAAGCTGGGAATTATCACTCCCTTGATGATGATTGCCTCTGTCATCATGACCTTGGTAACTAGTCCAAGTCTGGCTTGGACAGTCGCAGTAGCTATGCCGTTTCTCGTTATCGTTATTTTCTATGTAGCAACCAAAACCCGTCCTCTTTCTGAAAAGCAACAAAAACGTTTGGATACCATCAACCAATATGTTCGTGAAAATCTCATGGGCTTACGTGTCATTCGGGCATTTACTCGGGAAGAATTTCAGGAAGAGCGTTTTGCGACAGTAAATGAGGAATATACCGATATTTCCAAAAAGCTCTTTAATCTGACTGGATTGACAGAGCCGCTCTTTGTCCAGATTATCATTGCTATGATTGTGGCCATTGTCTGGTTCGCATTGGATCCTTTGCAAACAGGTAGTCTGCAAATCGGTGATTTGGTAGCCTTTATCGAATATAGTTTCCACGCGCTTTTCTCATTCTTGCTCTTTGCTAACTTGTTTAACATGTATCCACGTATGTCCGTATCGAGCCAACGGATTCAGGAAGTCTTGGACATGCCCATTTCCATTTCTAAGAATGAAGATGGGATTACTGAAACAGATACTCGTGGTTATTTGGAATTTGAAAATGTAACTTTTGCCTATCCTGGTGAAACGGAATCGCCTGTTCTCCACAATATTTCATTTAAGGCTAAGCCTGGGGAAACCATTGCCTTTATTGGTTCAACAGGTTCTGGTAAGTCTTCCTTGGTCAACTTGATTCCACGTTTCTATGATGTGACACTTGGTCGTATCTTGGTGGACGGTGTGGATGTCAGACGCTACAATCTAAAGGCACTCCGCAGCAAGATTGGCTTTATTCCGCAGAAAGCTCTGCTATTTACCGGAACTATCGCGGAAAACTTAAAGTACGGTAAGATGGATGCTAGTCTTGCTGAACTTCATGATGCGACGGATGTGGCTCAGGCTAAGGAGTTTATCGAGAGTAAGGAAGAAAAATTCGACACCCATCTAGCAGAAGGCGGAAGCAACCTGTCAGGCGGGCAAAAGCAACGTTTGTCCATTGCGCGTGCCATTGTCAAACAGCCCGATATTTATATCTTTGATGATTCTTTCTCAGCCTTGGATTATAAGACGGATGCGATTTTGAGGAGTCGTTTGAAGGAAGTGACGGAAAATGCGACGGTCTTGATTGTTGCCCAACGTGTCGGAACCATTATGGATGCTGACCAGATTATCGTGCTGAACGAAGGTGAAATCGTTGGTCGTGGCACCCACAATGAATTGATGGAAAGCAATGAGATTTACCGAGAAATTGCCAACTCTCAACTTAACCGTCAATCGTTAACAGAAGAATAGGAGGAATTATGAAGAATAGATCAGTATTTACCCGTGTTTGGGACTATTTGCGTCGTTACAAATCTTCTGTATTTTTAGCTGTTTTTCTAAAGACCATCAGTGCAGTTATGAATGCCTTGGAGCCCTTTGTACTGGGGCTTATCATTACAGAATTGACCAAGAATCTGTTAGACATGGCAAATGGAGTAGAAGGAGCGCAGATTAACTATTCCTACATTGCCATCATGCTTGCGCTCTATGCACTTCGTGCCCTTATGTATGAAATCGGCGCCTATGGTTCTAACTATTTTATGACCAAGGCAGTGCAGGGGGCGACCAAGGATTTGCGTCAGAACTTGAGCCACAAGATTAACAAGATTCCTGTTTCTTATTTTGACAAGCACCAGTATGGTGATTTGCTGGGTCGATTTACAAGTGATGTGGAGACTGTGTCGAATGCTCTGCAACAAAGTTTTCTCCAGCTAGTCAATGCCGTTCTGACTCTCTCTCTAGCCATGTTCATGTGTTTCTGGTTGGATGTATCCCTAGCACTTGTAGTCGTAACCTTGGTTCCAGTGACTTATTTTGGTTCCAAGTTTGTCATGGGCAAATCTCAGCCTTATTTCAAGCAACAGGCTGATGCCCTAGGTCGATTGAACGGCTTTGTCCAAGAAAATCTGACAGGTTTTAACGTTCTCAAACTCTACGGCCGTGAAGAAATTTCTACAGAAGAATTTCGCCAGATTACCGCAGATTTGCAGGAAGTTGGTTTCAAGGCTAGTTTTATGTCTGGTTTGCTCATGCCCCTGGTACACGGCTTATCGAACATTGCCTATGTAGTCGTGGCCTTACTTGCTGGTCTGAAAGTTCTTGCAGGTACATTGACAGTTGGTAATATGCAGGCCTTCGTCCAATACGTCTGGCAGATTTCTCAGCCAGTCCAAACCTTGACCCAGTTGGCACCCCAGTTGCAGTCTGCTAAATCTTCCCTTGAACGCATCTTTTCAGTCTTAGATGAGCTTGACGAAGAAGACGCCAATGCGCTAGAGTTGACAGCGAGTCTGACCGGACAAGTCAGCTTTGAACAGGTCGAATTCGGCTATTCAGAAGACAAACCGCTTATCCGAAACTTTAATCTTGATGTTAAGCCAGGTGAAATGGTGGCTATCGTTGGACCAACAGGGGCTGGTAAGACAACCCTCATCAACCTTCTCATGCGTTTCTATGATGTCACATCCGGTGCTATCAAGGTGGATGGTCAGGATATTAGAAAGATTTCTCGTCAATCCTACCGTAGTCAATTTGGTATGGTCTTGCAGGATGCTTGGCTCTATGAAGGAACCATCAAGGAAAACCTGCGTTTTGGACGTCTGGATGCGACGGATGAGGAAATTGTGGAGGCTGCCAAAGCAGCCAACGTTGACCACTTTATCCGTACCCTGCCTGGCGGTTATAATATGGAAATGAACCAGGAATCCAGCAATATTTCCCAAGGTCAGAAACAGCTTTTGACCATTGCACGTGCCTTGTTGGCGGATCCTGCCATTCTGATTCTTGACGAAGCAACTTCTTCAGTTGATACTCGTTTGGAACTCTTGATTCAAAAAGCTATGAAACGGTTGATGAAAGGGCGGACAAGTTTCGTCATCGCCCACCGTTTATCTACCATTCAGGAAGCTGATAAGATTTTGGTCTTGAAAGATGGACAGATTATCGAACAAGGTAACCATGAAAGTCTTTTGGCAGATAAAGGTTTCTATTATAATCTGTATCAAAGTCAGTTTAGTCAATCTAATACTCTTCGAAAATCAAAAGCAGACGTTGTTGACTCGCTTTGATGAACTTCAGTTCTATCTGCATCTTCGTCGCCTAGCCTGATTTTGATTTTCATTGAGTATACATAAAACGAACTCCCTTGTCTGTGAAGACAGGGGAGTTTTCTCATATACATGTTTGTGAAAATTAATAGGAAATTTCTGATAATAGTCCCTCAGCGGTAGTGGTTGGGAGGATGCGAACACGATTGAGAGTCAGTAATCCGTCACTAGCAGAAGCCAAGCCGTTGTTAGTAGTCATACCAAGTTTGTAGCCAGCTTGTTCTGTCAATGCCACGGTATCTGCTGAGTATCGTCCACCAGGGTAGGCGATAGCGATGGTTTCCTGATTTAATTGGCTGTCAAGATAGGCTTTAGAGGAAGTAAGTTCATTTGTTTGATCCTCAATAGAACTATACTCTAAATCAGGATGGTTGACGGTATGCCCTTGGAAGGAGAGCCCTGCGGTCTGCATTTCCTTGATTTGATCAAGAGTAAGGTGCCCTGCTTGTCCATATTCAGTAAACCCTGTAATGACATTGTTGGTTGCCTTCATTTGATATTGCTTAAGCAATGGGTAGGCATAACTATAAAAATCCCAGAGGCTATCGTCAAAGGTTAGCCAGACAACCTTTTTGCCAGCAGGAAGGACATTTTCTGTCAATACTTTATAAGCCTCTTCAGGTGATAAAGTATAGTAACCTGCATCTTGCAATGCTTTTAGATGACTTTCGAAAGTCGTTGGATCTACGATAAGATTCGCATTAGCTTCTTCCTCGGGAGCCATTACGTGAATGGCATGATACATGAGGATTGGAAGTTTGATAGGTTCAGTTTGTTGTTCCCAAATGATTTCTGTTTGTACTTCACTACTTTCTGAAGTCATAACACTCGAACTGGCTGTTGTCTCTACCGTTGAAGCTTTGGAATCACTTTGCTGCTTAGATGGCTGTTTTAGAAAGATTAGAAAAATAGATAGTAGAGTCACTACTAATAATGCGATACCAAGTAGCATTGGCACAAGTTGTTTCTTTTGTGTGCGGCTTCGACGGGCTCTTCTTGAATGTTTCATTATCTTATCTCCATAATCATATATTAAAACAATTATATCAAATTTTTTGCCAAATAGTCAGAATATTTGTTATAATGGGAGAAATACATTTTAAAGGAGAGCACATGGTAGTTAAGATAGGATTGTTAGGATTTGGAACCGTTGCGAGTGGTGTGCCATTTTTATTAGAAGAAAACCAGGAAAAAATAGAGAAAGCCGCGCATGATAGTATTGAAGTTGCGAAGGTTTTGGTCAAGGATGAAGCAGAAAAAGACCGTCTCTTGGCTGCAGGTCATGACTATCATTTTGTAACAAATATTGATGACATTTTGGATGACGAAGACATCGCCATTGTAGTTGAGCTGATGGGACGTATTGAGCCAGCAAAAACATTTATTACACGTGCCTTGGAAGCAGGCAAGCATATTGTAACAGCCAATAAGGATTTACTTGCTGTTCATGGTAGCGAATTGCGTGCCCTGGCTGAAGAGAAAGGTCTTGCGCTTTATTATGAAGCTGCAGTTGCAGGTGGTATTCCAATCTTGCGTACCTTGGTCAACTCTTTGGCTGCTGATAAGGTAACTCGTATCCTCGGTGTATTGAATGGTACTTCAAACTTCATGTTGACTAAGATGGTTGATGAAGGCTGGACTTACGAAAAAGCTCTTGAAACAGCGCAGGAACTTGGCTATGCAGAATCTGACCCAACAAATGACGTTGAGGGGATTGATGCGGCTTACAAGGCTGTTATCCTCAGTCAGTTTGCTTTCGGGATGACAGTTGATTTTGAACACGTAGCACACAAGGGTATTTCAAATATCACGCCAGAAGATGTAGCAGTGGCACAGGAGTTGGGCTACGTCATCAAACTTGTGGGTGATATTCAAGAAACTACCTCTGGTATTGCTGCCGAAGTATCTCCAACCTTCCTACCGAAAAATCATCCCCTTGCAAGCGTCAATGGTGTGATGAATGCTGTATTTGTCGAATCTATCGGTATCGGTCAGTCTATGTACTATGGACCGGGCGCTGGGCAAAAACCGACTGCAACAAGTGTTATGGCCGACATTATTCGTATCGTTCGTCGCTTGAAAGACAATACTATCGGCAAAGCTTTTAACGAATATAGCCGCCCACTTCAATTGGCAGCCCCAAGCGATGTGAAGAGCGAATATTATTTCTCAATTGATGCGCCTGATAAAAATGGAAAAATGCTTCGTTTAGCAGAAATCTTCAATTCTGAAGAAATTTCCTTCAAGCAAATTCTGCAACAAGCTGCAGATGGAGAAACAGCTCGCCTAGTGATTGTGACCCATGAAATGAGTAAGACTCAGTTGGAAAATGTAACAGACAAATTGAGCAAAGAAACAGACTTTACTGTCTTAAATACCTTTAAAGTACTGGGAGAATAAGCAATGAAAATTATTATTCCAGCAACTTCAGCTAATATCGGTCCAGGATTTGATTCAGTAGGTGTTGCCCTTTCGAAATATCTAACGATTGAAGTGTTTGAAGAGACTGATGAATGGGTGATTGAGCACAATCTTGAACATGTTCCATCAGACAAGAACAATCTTTTGATCAAGACAGCTTTAAAGATTGAAAAAGGATTGCAGCCGCATCGTATCAGAATGATTAGCGATATTCCCTTGGCACGCGGTTTGGGTTCATCCAGTTCCGTTATCGTAGCTGGTATCGAATTGGCTAATCAATTAGCAGGTTTGAATATGACAGCGGATGAAAAATTGCTCAAAGCTACAGAAATTGAAGGACATCCTGATAATGTAGCCCCAGCGATTTTTGGTAATTTAGTCATCTCTAGCTATGTTAATAAGAAAGTACAGGCAGTTGTAACAGAATTCCCAGAAGCAAGTTTTGTTGCCTTTATTCCAAACTACCCACTGCGTACGGTTGAAAGCCGAGGTGTACTACCTTCTCAGATGGGGTACAAGAAAGCAGTGGCTGCTAGTGCCATTGCAAACGTTGCTGTTGCCAGTTTGATGGCAGGTGATCTGGAAAAAGCTGGTAAAGCAATTCAGTCAGACATGTTCCATGAACCGTTCCGTCAGCTACTTGTTAAGGAGTTTTGTCCAATCAAGCAAACTGCACAGGAGTTGGGAGCCTATGCAACCTACTTATCAGGTGCCGGTCCAACAGTGATGGTATTAGCGCCCAAAGATAGGGAGGACGCTATTGTTCTTGCATTAGAGGAACTAAATCTAGACGGAACTGTCCACCGCCTTCAAGTTGATACCAAAGGGATTGCTATTGTATAGATAGTGAGAAGCTATCATTTGCAAAACTAAAAATGTTTATTTTATTGGAGTTCGCCATCGCTACTATAAGCGGTAGGAAGGGAACTCCTTTTTCTACCATTTGTCAAGCCTTTCAAGGTATTTGATGAACAATATTTTGAATTCAGTAGTCAAAATAAGGAAATTATTTTATTTTGGACTAAAGTTTAGTGTAAAAAGTGTATACAAAAGCAACACCTTATGTTGAAAT
>NZ_JAIJZP010000012.1:0-70428 GCF_019754175.1 Streptococcus sp. 2018162
GACTCAACAGTTAAGTGACGATAGCCTAGGAGATACACCTGTACCCATGCCGAACACAGCAGTTAAGCCCTAGAACGCCTGAAGTAGTTGGGGGTTGCCCCCTGTTAGATACGGTAGTCGCTTAGCAAATTGGGAGTTTAGCTCAGCTGGGAGAGCATCTGCCTTACAAGCAGAGGGTCAGCGGTTCGATCCCGTTAACTCCCATTGGTCCCGTAGTGTAGCGGTTATCACGTCGCCCTGTCACGGCGAAGATCGCGGGTTCGATTCCCGTCGGGACCGTTCGAGATGTCTAGAAGATATTTTGAAGTTTGTATGAAGTAAGCGTAGCTTACGTCCTCTTAGAAAAGAGACAAGACTCGTTAGCTCAGTTGGTAGAGCAATTGACTTTTAATCAATGGGTCGCTGGTTCGAGCCCAGCACGAGTCATATGCGGGTTTGGCGGAATTGGCAGACGCACCAGATTTAGGATCTGGCGCTTTCGGGCGTGGGGGTTCAAGTCCCTTAACCCGCATAGAATAGAAATAGGCCGGCTTAGCTCAGTTGGTAGAGCATCTGATTTGTAATCAGAGGGTCGCGTGTTCAAGTCATGTAGCCGGCATTAGGAAAGATTGCGAACGTAGTTCAGTGGTAGAACACCACCTTGCCAAGGTGGGGGTCGCGGGTTCGAATCCCGTCGTTCGCTTTGAGAGGCCGGGGTGGCGGAACTGGCAGACGCACAGGACTTAAAATCCTGCGATGGCAACATCGTACCGGTTCGATTCCGGTCCTCGGCATGAAGATTATAATAGTTAGCACCCTTAGCTCAACTGGATAGAGTACCTGACTACGAATCAGGCGGTTAGAGGTTCGAATCCTCTAGGGTGCATCACTCGCTTAATGGAGACGTTAGGGGAGCTTTATTTTTAATAGTATCGGGAAGTAGCTCAGCTTGGTAGAGTACTTGGTTTGGGACCAAGGTGTCGCAGGTTCGAATCCTGTCTTCCCGATTATATTATTTTGGCGGTGTAGCTCAGCTGGCTAGAGCGTCCGGTTCATACCCGGGAGGTCGGGGGTTCGATCCCCTTCGCCGCTATATACTCTTGTTTGCTGGACCTTTAGCTCAGCTGGTTAGAGCTCTCGGCTCATAACCGAGCGGTCGTAGGTTCAAGTCCTACAAGGTCCATATTATTGGAGGATTACCCAAGTCCGGCTGAAGGGAACGGTCTTGAAAACCGTCAGGCGTGTAAAAGCGTGCGTGGGTTCGAATCCCACATCCTCCTTTTCTACTACCGCGGGATGGAGCAGCTAGGTAGCTCGTCGGGCTCATAACCCGAAGGTCGTAGGTTCAAATCCTGCTCCCGCAATTTCTTTAAGAATTTGGCTCGGTAGCTCAGTTGGTAGAGCAATGGATTGAAGCTCCATGTGTCGGCGGTTCGATTCCGTCTCGCGCCATTAATTTAACTTTGTCCAAGTTTATTATCTTGGGCGCGTAGCTCAGATGGTTAGAGCGCACGCCTGATAAGCGTGAGGTCGGTGGTTCGATTCCACTCGTGCCCATATTATATTGATGGAGAATTACTCAAGAGGCTGAAGAGGACGGTTTGCTAAATCGTTAGGTCGGGTAACTGGCGCAAGGGTTCGAATCCCTTATTCTCCGTAGTGAACGAGATTATCGCTTGATATTCTCGTTTTATTGTATCTTGGTGAGGGTCTATTATGAATAAATTTTCAAAATTAGTAGTAGTTGTTTCTATCTTTTTATTACTGTCATTTTCTCTTTTGTTTGTGACTTTCTCTAAAGGGTTACAGCTACCATATTTAAATAATATCGTTAGTGTTGTTGTAACGCCAATTCAATCGGTTATTTCAGTACCTACTAGATTTTTTTCTGAGCAGAAAGATGTCTTGACAGATTTGATGAACGCTTACGAGGAAAATAAACGATTAAAGGAAGCTATTATGAGCCTTGAAGGGATGGCTGCTGAAAATACTAGCTTGAAAGAAGAGAATGCATCGCTTCGTAGCAGTTTAGGTGTGGTGTCTAATTTTCCAGAAAAACAACTTATTCCAGGATCAGTTTTAGTGAGGACTCCTTCATCGTGGTCGGAGCATATTTCAATTAATATTGGTGAGACTAGTGGTGTGACATCTAATGCACTTGTGGTTGCTAATGGTGGATTAGTTGGCATCGTGAGTTCATTGAGTTCAGATTCGGCGGTTGTTACCTTATTTACGAATTCGGATGAATTCACGAAGTTGCCTGTGAAAATTTCTGTTGATTCTAAAGAAATTTATGGTATTTTATCAGGCTATGATGCAGATACAAATAGTTTTATCATTAATCAGTTGAACTCAGTTGATGAAATTGCAGTGGGCAGCAATGTTGTAACGAGTGATTTGGCTGGTGCGACTCCGGCAAATGTCCAAATTGGTAAAGTTTTATCGGTTAAATCAAATAGTAACAGTTTAAATAGAGAAGTATATGTTGAGCCGACAGCTAGTTTTTCAAACATTTATTCGGTTTTAGTGGTAGGTCAAACAAATGCGCAATAAAATGATAGAAATATTCATGTTTCCCATCTTGTTCTTTATTTTATTACTTGATGGACAGATTTCAACGTTGGTAACAAATTGGTCGGTTGGATTATTTACTATTTCAAGTCATTTGGTACTTATGTTAGCTATTTTTTATGCTAACTATGTGTCTCTTGGTTTTTCATTATTCATATTTACTTTGCTAGGTTTGGTATATGATATTAGTTATCTTAATCTGATTGGTATTGCTACTACAACCCTTCCTTTAGTTTTGTATTGTATCTATTTCTTCTTCCAAAGTGCAGTCAGCAAGCGAGGAATTAATATTCTGATTTTACTAGTAGCTATTTTTCAATTTGAATTTATTAGTTATTCATTTGCTCGTATTTTTCATATAACAAACTTGTCTGTGTTTATCTTTGTTTTTAATAAATTACTTCCAAGTTTACTATTCAATTTGGCCTTATTTTTCGTACTACAGCCGTTATTTGAGCGTTTATTTGGAATAACAAACAAGACATAGAAATGTAATAATTGCGTAATATACTTACGCAATTTTTTTGATAAAATGAGAGAGTCAGAAAGTATAGAGGAGTTATGTTCGGATATGAAGAAAAAAATCTTGGCTACAATTATGTTAAGTACAGTCGTTCTATCTAATGCTAATTATGTAGCTGTGATTAGTGCGAATGATGTAGATAGTCAGATTGCAGCAAAAAATCAACAGATTAGTGAGTTGACAGCACAACAAGCTGAAGCTCAACAACAAGTTGATGCTATTCAAGGACAAGTTGATGCAATTGTTAGTGAACAGGCGAAATTAACAGAAGAAAACACTCGTTTGGAAGCAGAATCGCAGACATTGGCGGCAGATATTGAGCGTTTGTCAGCTGATATTGTGTCGCGTGATGGTGCTTTAAAGGAGCAGGCGCGTAGTGCTCAAGTTGATGGCTCTGCTTCAAGCTATATTAATACAATTTTAGATTCAAAATCAATCGTTGATGCTGTTTCGCGTGTTAATGCAATGCGTGAGATTGTTTCAGCTAATAACCGTATGTTGGAACAACAAAAAGCTGATAAGGAAGCAATTGTTGAAAAACAAAAGGCAAACCAAGAGGCAATCACTACTTTGGCAGCTAATCGCCAAAAATTGGAAGATGACGCTCAAGTATTGCAAGTGCGTCAGGCTGAATTGGAAGCTGCTAAGTTAAATTTGGCTGTGCAGAAAGCTACTGCTGAAGATGAGAAAAATTCATTGTTGGTGCAAAAAGCAGCTGCAGAAGAAGCAGCTCGTCAAGCGGCAGTTCGTCAAGCGGAGTATCAAGCACAACAGGCAGCCCTAGCACAGCAACAAGTAGCTTCAGTATCAGCACCAGTCGTGTCAACGCCAGTAGAAACTACAGTGACTGAAACGGTTGCAGCTCCTACTCAAACAGTATCACAATCTACACCAACGGTAAGTACACCTACAACATCTACATCATCAGGTTCAGGTAGTTCAGCGGCAGCAAATAATGCGCGTTATGATGCTTCATCTTACCCAGTTGGTGAGTGTACTTGGGGAGTTAAATCTCAACTTTCATGGGTTGGTCCTTACTGGGGAGATGCTAAGCAGTGGTTAGCATCAGCACGTGCTGAAGGTTTTAGTACAGGTTCTACGCCACAAGTAGGTGCGATTGCTGTTTGGACAGGTGGTTATTATGGGCACGTAGCGGTGGTTACGGCTGTTCAATCTTCAACAAGTATCCAAGTTGTTGAATCAAACTACATGGGTCGTCGTTATATTGGTAACCATCGTGGTGGTTATTTCAATCCAACAACGACTTCTGAGGGAGCAGTTTACTACATTTACCCTCCATATTAAGAAATTTTCAAATAGAGCGTGTGGATTTGCGCTCTATTTTTGTTTGAAAAATGAAGGAAAAAGGGTTAAAATAGTAAAGGTAGAAATATATAGGAGGCTGTCATGGCGTTTACTGACTTAAAATTGTTCGCTCTTTCGTCAAATCAGAAGTTAGCTGAACAGGTGTCGAAAAAAATAGGAATTCCTCTTGGAAAATCAAGTGTTCGTCAATTTTCAGATGGTGAAATTCAGGTAAATATTGAGGAATCCATTCGTGGAACTCATGTGTACATTCTTCAATCCACTAGCTCACCAGTTAATGATAATTTAATGGAAATTTTGATTATGGTTGATGCTCTTAAACGTGCATCTGCTGAATCAGTAAACGTAGTAATGCCTTATTATGGTTATGCACGCCAAGACCGGAAGGCTCGTGCACGGGAACCAATTACATCAAAATTGGTAGCTAATATGTTGCAGACAGCGGGGGTCAATCGTTTGTTGACAATTGATTTACATGCTGCGCAGATTCAGGGATTCTTCGATATTCCTGTTGATCATTTGATGGGTGCTCCATTGATTGCGGATTATTTTGAGCGTCGTGGTATGGTAGGTGATGGCTATGTTGTTGTATCACCTGACCATGGTGGTGTGACACGTGCCCGTAAGTTAGCACAGTTCTTGAAGACACCGATTGCTATTATTGATAAACGTCGTAGTGTTGATAAGATGAATACATCAGAAGTGATGAACATTATTGGAGATATTAAGGATAAAACTTGTATCTTGATTGATGATATGATTGATACTGCGGGTACCATCTGTCATGCAGCGGATGCTTTGGCAGATGCAGGGGCAACAGCTGTTTATGCTTCATGTACGCATCCAGTATTGTCAGGGCCTGCTATGGATAACATTAGTAAGTCAGCAATTAAGAAATTGGTTGTTCTTGATACAATTGAAATTGCAGAAGATCGCTTAATCGATAAAATCGAACATATTTCAACGGCAGAATTATTAGCGGAAGCGATTATTCGTATTCATGAAAAACGTCCCTTGTCACCTTTGTTTGAGGCAAGTCGTGTTAAATAGGTATGAGGAGAGTCAAATGACTCTTCTTTTTTACATTTATTTTCAAAATGTATTATAATAGTTTTATATGTTTTTGAGGTGGTAGAATGGATTTATTAAATCGTTTTAATAAGAATTTGAATCGGATTGAGGTTTCGATGATTCGTCAATTTGATCAGTCTATTTCGGATGTTCCAGGGATTTTGAAACTGACCTTGGGAGAGCCTGATTTTACAACGCCTGATCATGTCAAAGAAGCGGCTAAGGCTGCAATCGATGCTAACCAGAGCTATTATACTGGTATGGCTGGTCTTTTGGAGTTGCGCCAAGCAGCAGCTGAGTTTGTGGCTGAAAAATATAATTTACACTACAATCCAGAAAATGAAATCCTCTCTACAATCGGTGCGACAGAAGCTCTATCAGCGAGTTTAGTTGCTATTTTGGAAGTTGGGGATACGGTACTTCTACCTGCACCTGCCTATCCTGGTTATGAGCCGATTGTCAATATGGTGGGAGCAGACATTGTTGAAATTGATACGACGGCAAATGATTTTGTTTTGACACCTGAGATGTTGGAAGAGGCGATTATTGAGCAGGGGGATAAGCTAAAAGCTGTCATTCTCAACTATCCTGCCAATCCAACGGGAGTGACCTACTCACGTGAGCAGATTCAGGCCTTTGCGGATGTCTTGCGTAAGTATCCTGTCTTTGTCCTATCAGATGAGGTCTATGCGGAGTTGACTTACACTGGCCAGCCCCATACTTCGATTGCGGAGTTTTTGCCAGAACAGACCATTTTGATTCAGGGATTGTCCAAGTCTCATGCCATGACAGGTTGGCGGATTGGATTGATTATGAGTCAGGCTCCCATCATCGCTCAAATTATCAAGAGCCACCAGTATCTTGTGACAGCAGCGTCAACTGCTATGCAGTATGGTGCGGTTGAGGCCTTGAAAAATGGTAAGGATGATGCTCTGCCAATGCGGACGGAGTATATCAAGCGTAGGGATTACATCATCGAGAAGATGACGGACTTGGGCTTTAAAATTATCAAGCCTGATGGAGCATTTTACATCTTTGCAAAAATCCCTGCGGGTTACAATCAAGATTCCTTTAGCTTCTTGCAAGACTTTGCGAGAAAGAAAGCGGTGGCCTTAATTCCGGGTGCAGCCTTCGGTCAGTATGGAGAAGGCTATGTGCGAATTTCCTATGCAGCAAGTATGGAGAAAATTCAAACAGCTATGGCTCGTTTGAAGGAATATCTGGAAGAAAATGGAACGAATTGAAACTAGGGGATTAGTCCTTTACAATCGGAATTTTCGAGAAGATGACAAGCTGGTCAAGATTTTTACAGAGAAGGCTGGCAAGCGAATGTTTTTTGTGAAACATGCCTCTAAGTCCAAGCTGGTAGCTTCTATCCAGCCTTTGACCTATGCGGATTTTATCGTTAAAATCAATGATGATGGTCTGTCTTATATCGAAGATTTTCATCAGGTACAGCCATTTAAGAATATTAACGGCGATATTTTCAAGCTTAGCTATGCTACATATATCTTGGCCTTGGCAGATGCGGCCTTGCAGGATAAGGTTTATGACCCAGCCCTCTTTGCATTTTTGGTCAAGACCTTAGATTTGATGGAGTCGGGTTTGGACTATGAAATTTTGACCAATATCTTTGAAATTCAACTCTTGGGACGATTTGGGATCAGTCTGAATTTTCACGAGTGTGCTTTTTGTCATCGGGTTGGCCTGCCTTTCGACTATTCCTACAAGTACAGCGGTGTCTTGTGTCCGCAACACTATCAACAAGATGAGCGACGGGCTTATCTGGATCCCAATGTTCCCTATCTACTTGATCAATTTCAGGCTATTTCCTTTGATGAGCTGGAAACCATTTCCATCAAGCCTGAGATGAAGCGAAAATTACGGCTTTTTATTGACCAGCTGTACGAGGAATATGTGGGGATTCACTTGAAATCCAAGAAATTTATAGATGATTTGTCTTCTTGGGGGCAGATTATGAAACCAAGAACAGAAAATGAGGAAACAGAATGAAACGTATTGCAGTAGATGCTATGGGTGGGGACCATGCCCCTCAGGCAGTGGTAGAAGGTGTCAATCAAGCCTTGGCTGCCTTTCCGGACATTGAAATTCAACTTTATGGTGATGAGGCTAAAATCAAGCAGTATTTGACAGTGACAGAGCGTGTCAGCATCGTCCATACGACGGAGAAAATCAATTCAGATGATGAGCCTGTCAAGGCTATTCGTCGTAAGAAAGAGGCTTCTATGGTCCTAGCGACCAAGGCTGTCAAGGATGGTCAGGCAGATGCAGTCTTGTCAGCTGGAAATACAGGTGCTCTTTTGGCGGCAGGCGTCTTTGTCGTCGGTCGCATCAAGAACATCGACCGTCCTGGTCTTATGTCTACCTTGCCGACTATGGACGGTAAGGGATTTGATATGATGGACTTGGGGGCAAATGCTGAAAATACAGCTCATCACCTCTATCAGTATGGTATTCTTGGCTCATTTTACGCGGAGCATGTGCGTGGTGTCAAACAACCTCGTGTGGGACTTTTGAACAACGGTACGGAAGATACCAAGGGCACGCCAGTTCACCAAGAAGCTTATAAACTCTTGGCGGAAGACAAGTCAATCAACTTTATTGGCAACGTGGAGGCGCGTGAGTTGCTTAACAGCGTGGCGGATGTGGTCGTGACGGATGGTTTCACGGGAAACGCTGTGCTGAAAACAGTCGAAGGGACTGCAAAATCCATCGTTGGTCAGTTGACTGGCTCAATCAAGAATGGTGGTCTGCGTGCTAAATTGGGTGGTCTTTTGGTTAAACCAACCTTGAAAAAGGCCTTGGGGGCTATGGACTATAAAACTGCAGGTGGTGCTGTCTTGCTTGGTCTGAAAGCACCTGTTATCAAGGCGCACGGATCCAGCGATGCTCAGTCAATTTTCTATACGATCAAGCAGACGCGTTCGATTTTGGAGGCAGGCATTGTTGAAAAATCAGTGGCCAAATTTTCAGTAGTGGAGGAGAGTCATGACTAGAGAGCAGGTCTATCAGCGGGTTGTTGAATTAATTCAGGATGAAAAGGGAGAAGATTTTCAAGTTCAACCTGAATCTACTTTGGCAGATAATATTGCAGCAGATTCAGTAGAAATTATGGAATTTGTTCTTAATTTGGAGGATGAATTTCATGTAGATGTCCCAGATGCTGCTATTGAGCATTTTGAGGTCCTATCTGATATTGTTGATTTTATTTATGAAGAAGTGAAAAAACGTTCGTAGTTTACGGGCGTTTTTCTTTGTTTTTTCCTAAATAACCGTAAATTTGTTGTGAACGCGAATATTGTGTGTTAGAATAAACGAAAAGACTAGAATATTTTACGAAAGGCGAACATTCTCATGAAAACAGACCTTCTCTATTCAGGAAAAGCCAAAGATATCTACGCAACGGCTGACAGCGACCAGATTGTTGCGGTTTATAAGGATCAGGCGACGGCTTTTAATGGTGGTAAGAAAGAACAGATTGTGGGTAAGGGCCGGCTCAATAATCTGATTTCCTCTTTGATTTTTGAAAAATTGAATGAAGCGAGTGTCCAGACGCATTTTATCAAGCGTTTGTCGGATACGGAACAGTTGAATAAGAGGGTGGAAATCATTCCTCTTGAGGTTGTTTTGCGAAATGTGACAGCTGGGTCTTTCTCAAAACGCTTCGGGGTGGAGGAAGGGATAGCCTTACCTACTCCTATCGTAGAATTTTACTATAAAAAAGATGAATTGGACGATCCTTTTATCAACGATGAGCATATTTTTTTCCTTAATCTAGCTAGTTCAGAAGAAATTGCCTATATCAAGGAAGAAACAAGGCGAATCAATGGGTTCTTGAAGGACTTGTTTGCGCAGATTGGGCTGACTTTGGTGGATTTCAAGCTAGAATTTGGGGTTGACTCGTCTGGTCAGATTTTATTGGCGGATGAGTTTTCTCCTGATAATTGTCGTTTGTGGGATGCGGATGGCAACCATCTGGACAAGGATGTTTTCCGTCGGGGTATCGGGGAGTTGACCGAGGTTTACGAGGTCGTATTGGCAAAGTTACAAGAAGTGAAGTAAGGATTGGAAAAAATGGCGAAGCGGATTTTTGTTGAGAAAAAGGCGGATTTTCAGATTAAGGCGGAGGCTCTTCGTAAGGAGTTGACCCATAATTTGCAGCTGACGAGTTTGACGAGTGTACGTCTGGTGCAGGTTTATGATGTTTTCAATCTTGAGGAGGACTTGCTGGAGAAGGCTATCAAACATATCTTTACCGAGCAGGTGACGGACAAGGTCTTGTCGGAAGCGGAACTGGACTTGGCCGAGGCTGCTTATTTTGCGATTGAGGCTCTTCCTGGGCAGTTTGATCAGCGAGCTGCCAGCAGTCAGGAGGCCCTTCTCTTATTGGGCAGTCGTCAGGAGGTGCGTGTCGATACAGGTCAGCTCTATATCTTGAATGGCGATGTGCGGGAAGAAGAGTTAGCTGCTATCAAGAACTATTTGCTCAACCCTGTGGATTCGCGGTTCAAGGACTTGGATGCTCCTTTGGTGGCTCAGGAGTTCTCGGTGTCAGATGCGACTATTCCAAACTTGGACTTTTTTGATAGCTATGGGGCAGAGGAATTTGCGGCTTACAAGCGTGAGGCTGGTTTGGCTATGGAAGTGGAAGACCTGCTCTTTATTCAGGACTATTTCAAGTCAATCGGTCGAGTCCCAACTGAGACAGAACTCAAGGTCTTGGATACTTATTGGAGTGATCACTGCCGCCATACGACTTTTGAAACCGAACTGAGGTCTATAGACTTCTCAGCTTCAAAATTCCACAAGCAATTACAAGCAACTTATGACAAGTACCTAGCTATGCGAACTGAGTTAGGTCGGACAGATAAACCGCAGACGCTTATGGATATGGCGACCATTTTTGGCCGTTACGAGCGGGCAAACGGTCGTCTGGATGACATGGAAGTGTCGGATGAAATCAATGCCTGCTCGGTGGAGATTGAAGTGGATGTGGACGGCGTGAAAGAGCCATGGCTCCTCATGTTCAAGAATGAAACCCACAATCACCCAACAGAAATCGAGCCATTCGGTGGTGCAGCAACCTGTATCGGTGGAGCCATTCGTGATCCCTTATCAGGTCGTTCTTATGTTTATCAAGCCATGAGGATTTCAGGTGCAGGCGATATTACCCAGCCTTTGACAGCTACTCGTCCAGGGAAATTGCCGCAGCAAATCATTTCTAAAACAGCAGCACATGGTTATTCTTCATACGGTAACCAAATCGGTCTTGCGACCACCTATGTGCGTGAATATTTCCACCCAGGCTTTGTCGCTAAACGTATGGAGTTGGGTGCTGTTGTTGGTGCAGCACCTAAGGAAAATGTGGTCCGTGAAAAACCAGTCGCAGGCGATGTGGTCATCTTGTTAGGAGGCAAAACAGGTCGCGACGGTATCGGCGGGGCGACAGGCTCGTCTAAGGTACAGACAGTTGAGTCTGTCGAAACAGCAGGTGCGGAAGTCCAAAAAGGAAATGCTATTGAAGAACGCAAAATTCAGCGTTTGTTCCGCAATGGTGACGTGACTCGCTTGATTAAAAAATCCAATGACTTTGGTGCAGGCGGTGTCTGCGTAGCTATTGGGGAACTGGCTGACGGTCTTGAAATTGATTTGGACAAGGTACCTCTAAAGTATGCAGGCTTGAACGGAACGGAAATTGCTATTTCGGAATCACAAGAGCGGATGAGCGTCGTTGTTCGTCCGGAAGACGTAGACACTTTCATCGCAGCCTGCCGTCAGGAAAATATCCATGCAGTTGTCGTAGCCAAAGTAACGGAAAAACCAAACCTAGTCATGACTTGGAATGGACAAACCATTGTTGATTTGGAGCGCTCCTTCCTTGATACCAACGGTGTCCGTGTAGTCGTCGATGCCAAGGTAGTTGACAGTGCTGTCAACTTGCCAGAAACACGCACAACATCTTCCGAAACACTACAAGAGGACTTGAAAGATCTTCTATCAGACCTCAACCATGCTAGTCAGAAAGGTTTGCAGACGATTTTCGACTCATCTGTTGGTCGTTCAACCGTCAACCACCCTCTCGGAGGTCGTCACCAGCTGACACCGACAGAAAGTTCTGTGCAAAAGCTGCCTGTCCAACACGGTGTGACGACGACGGCTTCTGTCATGGCTCAGGGCTATCATCCTTATTTGGCAGAATGGTCTCCTTATCACGCTGCAGCCTACGCGGTCATTGAAGCGACAGCTCGCTTGGTGGCGACGGGGGCTAACTGGTCTAAGGCTCGTTTTTCTTATCAGGAGTATTTTCAGCGAATGGACAAGCAGGCCGAGCGTTTCGGTCAGCCAGTAGCAGCACTTCTGGGCTCTATCGAGGCTCAAATTCAGCTTGGTTTGCCCTCTATCGGTGGCAAGGATTCCATGTCTGGTACCTTTGAGGACTTGACAGTTCCGCCAACCCTGGTTGCCTTTGGTGTGACCACGGCTGATAGTCGCAAGGTCCTCTCGCCTGAGTTCAAGGCGGCTGGCGAGTACATTTACTACTTACCAGGTCAGATTTTGTCCGAAGATATTGATTTTGCCCTTATGAAGTCTAATTTTGAGGCTTTTGAAAAATGGCAGAGCGATTACGTGATTACGGCTGCTAGTGCAGTCAAGTATGGTGGTATTCTAGAAAGTCTAGCCCTCATGTCCTTTGGAAACCAAATCGGAGCAAGAGTCGAGCTTGCAGACCTTGAAATCAGCTTGACAGGTCAGCTTGGCGGCTTTGTCTTCACATCGAAAGAAGATATTCCAGATGCTGTGAAAATTGGACAAACCACCGTTGACTTTACACTCCTTGTCAACGGTGTCAACCTAGCAGGGCAGGACTTACAGGTAGTCTTTGAAGGTAAGTTAGAAGAGGTTTACCCAACAGAATTTGAACAGGCGACAGAGTTGCAGGATGTTCCTCCAGTCACAAGTTCAGCGGTTATAAAAGCAAAAGAAGCCGTTGAGGTGCCTGTGGTTTATATCCCAGTCTTCCCAGGTACCAACTCAGAATATGATTCCGCCAAGGCATTTGAACAGGCTGGTGCTAAGGTTAATCTGGTACCGTTTGTAACCCTGGATGCAGAGAGCATTGAAAAGTCGGTTGACACCATGGTTGACAACATTGACAAGGCACATATTCTTTTCTTCGCAGGTGGATTCTCGGCTGCGGATGAGCCAGACGGGTCTGCCAAGTTTATCGTGACCATCTTACGAAACGCCAAGGTCCGCTCTGCTATTGACCAATTTATCGAAAAAGGTGGCCTCATCATCGGTATCTGTAATGGTTTCCAGGCACTTGTCAAATCGGGCTTGCTGCCGTATGGAAACTTTGAGGATGCCGGTGAAAGCAGTCCGACCCTCTTCTACAACGATGCCAACCAGCATGTTGCCAAAATGGTAGAAACGCGAATTGCCAATGTCAACTCTCCGTGGCTGGCAGGTGTCCAAGTTGGTGACATCCACGCTATTCCAGTATCTCACGGGGAAGGAAAGTTTGTGGTGACGAACGAGGAATTCGCTATCTTGCGGGATAATGGTCAGATTTTCAGTCAGTATGTTGACTTTACTGGTCAGCCAAGCATGGATTCTAAGTACAATCCAAACGGATCTAGTCATGCTATTGAGGGCATTACCAGTCGCAACGGTCAGATTATCGGGAAAATGGGGCATTCGGAGCGGTATGAGGACGGTCTTTTCCAAAACATTCCAGGTAAGAAAGACCAAGAACTCTTTGTTTCAGCTGTTCGCTATTTTACAGGAAAATAAATATGACATACGAAGTTAAATCACTCAACGAAGAATGCGGTGTTTTCGGCATTTGGGGACATCCGCAGGCTGCTCAGGTTACTTATTTCGGACTTCATAGTTTGCAGCACCGAGGTCAAGAAGGGGCAGGGATTTTAGCCAATGATGGTGGGTGTTTGCGTCGCCATCGTGGAACAGGTCTGATTGCAGAAGTCTTCAAAAATCCAGTAGATTTAGAAGCCTTGACAGGAACGGCTGCTATTGGTCATGTCCGCTATGCAACTTCTGGCTCTGCTTCTATCAATAATATCCAGCCCTTCCTCTTTGATTTTGCAGATATGCAGGTGGGTTTGGCACACAATGGGAATTTGACCAACGCGGTCAGTTTGAAAGCTGAACTTGAAAAAAATGGTTCCATTTTCTCTTCTTCTTCTGACACTGAAATTCTCATGCACTTGATTCGCCGCAGTCACAATCCAGACTTTATGGGCAAAATCAAGGAAGCCCTCAATACTGTTAAAGGTGGCTTTGCCTACCTGATTATGCTGGAAGACAAGCTGGTCGCAGCCCTGGATCCAAATGGCTTCCGACCACTTTCAATAGGCAAAATGAAAAATGGTGCCTGGGTAGTTGCTAGTGAAACTTGTGCTTTTGAAGTAGTGGGGGCTGACTGGGTGCGAGATGTGGAGCCTGGTGAAATTGTCGTCATTGATGATTCAGGAATTCAATATGATAGCTATACAAGCGATACGCAACTGGCTGTTTGCTCTATGGAGTATGTCTATTTTGCTCGCCCAGATTCCGTTATCCATGGGGTCAATGTCCACACGGCTCGTAAAAATATGGGACGTCGTTTGGCCCAGGAATTTCAACAGGAAGCAGACATTGTCGTTGGTGTGCCAAACTCTTCCCTATCTGCGGCTATGGGATTTGCAGAGGAATCTGGTTTGCCAAATGAAATGGGGCTAATTAAAAACCAATATACCCAGCGGACCTTTATTCAACCGACCCAGGAATTGCGGGAGCAGGGGGTTCGCATGAAGTTGTCAGCCGTTTCAAGTGTTGTCAAAGGCAAGCGCGTGGTTATGATTGACGACTCTATTGTTCGCGGTACAACTAGCCGCCGCATTGTCCAGCTTCTTCGTGATGCAGGGGCAAAAGAAGTCCATGTGGCTATCGGTAGCCCAGAACTCAAGTACCCGTGTTTCTATGGCATTGATATTCAGACCCGTCGGGAGCTGATTTCAGCCAACCATACCGTTGAGGAAGTCTGTGAGATTATTGGGGCAGACAGTCTGACCTACCTTTCTCTTGAAGGGATGATTGCAGCCATAGGCATCGAAACCGATGCGCCAAAAGGCGGGCTCTGTGTAGCCTACTTTGATGGAGAATTTCCAACGCCTCTCTATGACTATGAGGAAGAATATCTCCGTAGCCTAGAAGAGAAAACGAGTTTCTACATTGAAAACGTCAAGTAAGTGACCGAGGTGTCAATGTTACTTGACAGACCTGTAAACTGTTGAAAGGAATCAAAATGACAAATAAAAATGCCTACGCCCAGTCGGGCGTTGACGTCGAAGCTGGATATGAAGTTGTCGAGCGTATCAAGAAACACGTAGCTCGGACAGAACGCTTGGGTGTGATGGGAGCTCTTGGTGGTTTTGGCGGTATGTTTGACCTGACCAAACTGGATGTCAAAGAGCCAGTCTTGGTATCAGGAACAGACGGTGTCGGCACCAAGCTCATGTTGGCGATTCAGTACGACAAGCACGACATGATTGGCCAGGATTGCGTGGCTATGTGTGTCAACGACATCATCGCAGCAGGTGCGGAGCCACTTTATTTCCTCGACTACATCGCGACAGGAAAAAATGAACCAGCCAAGCTGGAGCAGGTGGTGGCCGGTGTGGCTGAAGGCTGTGTCCAAGCTGGTTGCGGCCTGATTGGCGGTGAAACGGCTGAAATGCCTGGTATGTACGGAGAGGATGACTATGACCTGGCTGGCTTTGCTGTCGGCATTGCGGAGAAGTCCCAGATTATCGACGGCAGTAAGGTCCAGGAGGGCGACATTCTCCTCGGCCTAGCTTCTAGCGGCATCCACTCCAACGGCTATTCCCTGGTCCGACGCGTTTTTGCAGATGTTTCTGGCGACGCTCTGTTGCCAGAGCTCAATGGCAGAGCTCTGAAGGATGTCCTCTTAGAGCCGACACGCATCTATGTCCAGCAGGTATTGCCTTTAGTAAGAGCAGGGCTGGTCAATGGTATTGCCCATATCACAGGCGGTGGCTTCATCGAAAATATTCCCCGTATGTTTGCTGATAATCTTGCAGCTGAAATTGAAGAGGATAAGATTCCAGTCCTTCCAATCTTTACGGCCCTTGAAAAATATGGCCACATCAAACATGAAGAAATGTTTGAAATCTTCAATATGGGAATCGGCTTGGTCCTGGCAGTCAGTCCAGACAAGGTTGACAGTGTCTGTCAACTAGTTGACGAGGAAGTTTACACCATTGGCCACATTATCGCCAAGGAAGACAAGAGTGTGGTCATCAAATGAAACGAATAGCAGTGTTTGCATCAGGCAACGGATCCAATTTCCAAGTCATCGCAGAGCAGTTTGAAGTGAAATTCGTCTTTTCAGACCGCCGAAATGCCTACGTCTTGGAACGAGCTGAAAAACTAGGTGTGCCAGCCTTTGCTTTTGAACTAAAAGAGTTTGCGGATAAGCAGGCCTACGAAGAAGCCATTATCCAACTCTTAGACCAACACCAGATTGACTTGGTGGTCTTGGCAGGTTATATGAAGATTGTGGGACCAACCCTGCTGACTCAGTACGAAGGTCGGATCATCAATATCCACCCCGCCTACTTGCCTGAATTTCCAGGAGCCCATGGGATTGAAGATGCCTGGCAGGCTGGCGTGTCTGAAAGTGGTGTAACAGTCCACTGGGTTGATAGCGGCGTTGACACAGGACAAATTATCAAACAAGTCCGTGTGCCCAGACTGGCTGAGGATACCCTGGAAACCTTCGAAGCCAGAATACATGAAGCAGAATACCAACTCTATCCAGCAGTCTTGGAGGAGTTGGGGGCAGTGAGAAAATAAGGAGAAATCATGACAAAACGTGCGTTAATTAGCGTATCAGACAAGGCAGGCATTGTAGAGTTTGCCCAAGAATTGACCAAGTTTGGTTGGGAAATTATCTCCACCGGTGGTACCAAGGTTACCTTGGATCGGGCTGGTGTAACTACCATTGCCATTGACGATGTGACTGGTTTTCCTGAGATGATGGACGGTCGTGTCAAGACTCTTCATCCGAAAATACACGGTAGTTTGTTAGCACGTCGGGATTTGGACAGCCACCTACAAGCAGCCAGCGACCATGAAATCGGCTTGATTGACTTGGTGGTGGTCAACCTCTATCCCTTCAAAGAGACTATTTTACGTCCAGATGTGACCTATGATTTGGCGGTGGAGAATATTGACATCGGTGGTCCCTCTATGCTTCGTTCGGCAGCTAAGAACCACGCCAGCGTGACAGTTGTAGTGGATCCGACAGATTATCCGACGGTTTTAGGGGAAATTGCAGAGCAGGGGGAAACGAGCTATGCAACACGTCAGCAACTGGCTGCAAAGGTATTTCGTCATACCGCAGCTTACGATGCCTTAATAGCAGATTATTTTACCAAGCAAGTAGGCGAAAATAAGCCTGAAAAATTAACCATTACTTATGACCTCAATCAGCCGATGCGTTACGGTGAAAATCCCCAGCAAAATGCGGATTTCTACCAAAATGCCCTTCCAACAGATTATTCGATTGCCTCTGCTAAGCAGTTAAATGGTAAGGAGCTGTCTTTCAACAACATTCGTGATGCGGATGCGGCCATTCGGATTATCCGTGATTTCAAGGACCGTCCAACTGTTGTGGCTCTTAAACACATGAACCCCTGTGGTATCGGGCAGGCAGAAAGCATTGAACAGGCTTGGGATTATGCTTATGAGGCTGACCCAGTATCGATTTTCGGAGGCATCGTCGTACTGAACAGAGAAGTAGATGCTGCGACGGCTGAAAAGATGCACCCGATTTTCTTAGAAATCATCATCGCACCGAGCTATTCGGCAGAAGCGTTAGCTATTTTGACTAATAAAAAGAAAAATCTGCGGATTTTAGAATTGGCCTTTGACGCACAGGATGCGAGCGAAGTTGAAAAAGAGTTTACAGGCGTTGTCGGCGGGCTCTTGGTGCAGGATCAGGACGTGGTGGTAGAAAGCCCAGCGGACTGGCAGGTTGTGACTGAGCGTCAACCGTCCGAGCAAGAGTGGGCGGCTATGGAGTTCGCTTGGAAGTCCTCCAAGTATGTCAAGTCCAACGGAATCATCATCACCAATGACAAGATGACTTTGGGAGTGGGACCGGGGCAAACCAATCGTGTGGCCTCCGTCCGTATCGCTATTGAGCAGGCCAAGGACCGTTTGGAAGGAGCCGTTTTAGCGTCGGATGCCTTCTTCCCATTTGCTGATAATGTGGAAGAAATCGCTGCGGCAGGCATCAAGGCGATCATTCAGCCAGGTGGATCCGTCCGTGACCAAGACTCCATTGACATGGCCAACAAGTACGGCTTGACCATGGTCTTTACAGGAGTCAGACATTTTAGACATTGAGAAATTTGGAGAAAGAGGAACACCCCAGCTGGAGAAGTTGGGGTGGATTTGTGCTTTGACAAAGAGATTTATTAGGTATATAATAAATGAAAATGCAAATTTATTGAAGTTAGAAAAATACATTGATATTTTGTGTTGATAATTAAGATGAGAATTGACAAAGAATACCTCATTACATGACTTAACAATTTCAGACTTTTCCTGTCAATCTATGCTTGAAAAAATAGAAGATAAGTATGACTTAGAATTCTTGCGACAACCGATAACAGAAGATGAAGGATTCGCATTTCAGTTCAAGATTTATTTGATGAATTCGGAACATGGAGCACAAATTTATATTTGTATAAAAAGCGAATAAGCAACTTCGGAAATTAGATGCATTTACAATAAATTCTATCTTTTTTTGGGATTAAAAATAATCTTTATCAGATAACGGTTCCCAGACGATATGGTAAAGGGTTGACCGAAAATCGATCAGGAGAATGGCGTTACAGGGGAGGGAATTACCGTATTCTTACCCATATCTATGATGAAGGAATTGTGATTGAGATGTTTTGAGATCGGTATCGGAAGGATATTTATTGAATTATTACAGGTCAACAAAAGTTTAGTAATAATTTTATTGTATTTAAATACAGGAAAGGGAGCAGAGAGTGGAAAAAATCAGCATCAACAATGAAATATTGGTAACAAAAATATTAAACGAATTAAAATATAATAAACGTTTGATATACAATTGGACAACGTGGTTTGATGAACCTACAGAGCAGAATCTTAGGAAGAAACTAAAGTTGGAAATTGAAAATCTTGTGTCTGACATTAACAATGGAAGAGAAATAAAATTACAAGAAGTAGATGCGATACCAGTATATAAAAATATTGTAAAAGAAGACGAAGAAAAAGAAGATAATGTATTAGTCCACAATATTGTTAGTTTCTCAGCCAGTCAGCGAATTTCAGGTGAAGTAAATTTTAATTACTTTATTAAAATTGGATTACAGGACTTTATTTTGAGTGCAATCTGGGTGGAAACAGTCGGAAAGTTGCTAGATTCTTCTCTTTCAAGTGACATATATGCCAATAGATTATCAGCTAATGATAGTTATTTTTTTAAACCGTATTTTGAAGCTTATTCAAGTTTTCGAGATTCTAATTTTAAAAAAATGAGGAATTGGGTAACAAATGAGGAAACAGGGATATATATACAGACGGATTTATCTAGATTTTTCTACAGGATAGATACTGAGGCATTGAAATCAGCTATTGATGAAAAAATTAGTGAGCACAAGAATTTAACTACTTTGAATAATCATATTTTTAAAATTATAGATTCGTACAATAGTTTAAAAAATATAGTAGAATTTAAAACTAAAGTTTTGAAACTCGAAAATGAAAAAATAGCTGTATTACCGATAGGATTTCTTCCTAGTAATATTCTTGCTAATATATATTTAGTTGATTTAGATAGATTAATAGAAGAACAATTCTACCCTGTGAACTATGGAAGATATGTAGATGATATATCTTTTCTTGTGAAAAAACGAATATCAGATGGTGATAATGAAACTACAGTAAAGAAAATAATAGAAGATATTGGAAAAATTAAAGATGAAATTGAAAAAAAGTATGTCGAACTAAATAAAGATAAGACATTATTTTTTATCATCGATAAGAAAAATGATATTAATTACTTGAATAAATTTGAAAAGGAAACTCAGAAATTATCAAGTGACAATTATCGCTTGATTGACCCTAATGAATATGATAAGGAGTTTGAGAACGCCTACAATCTTACAAAAGATATTACAAAGATGTCAGATTTATTCACAATAGTAAGAGATAAAAAATTTATTAGTAGAACTATTTCTACAATCTTTTATTATATTTTTTGGAATCTGAAAAAAGATATACATGAGCAGAATATAGAATTATCTAAAAAGTTTATTAAATATTTCTATTCTTTTGTAGATGATGAATTTTTCTTGGAGCTATTTGACTATTGGTACCAATTATGTATTATCGAACTTATATCAAATGGAATTGAAATTGGTGCTAGTACAGGTGTGAACATAAATTTATGTGTACATTTTCAAAATAGATGCAAATCCTTAATACAATATGCGACTAGTAGTGATAATGAAATGCTAAATGAGTTTATGGAAAATTATAATAAATTTATAGGAGTACTCTTGGCGTCTGATAAGGAGAGTCTATTATTTCAACTTCAAGAGTATTTTAGACTTCCAAAGTATAAACTGGAAAATCTTGTTGAGAATGAGTATTTATTGAATTATGAAAGGCAATTACGAAGTTTAGTCAAAATTGACTCGCTAACACCAGAAGGCTTTGAAAAAATAATACGTAATAATTTTTCTGATAAAAATAATAGCGAACAATTTAAGGATTATGACATTAAAAATAAACTAATAGTAGGGCAAAGTAATTTTTATAGCTATGATGAACGAAAGGACTATTTTTTAAAGGCTTGTAAGAATAAATCTAATATAGATGATATTATTAAAACTTTAAATGAAGCAGATAGAGAGAAGGTGGATCTTTTATTATATCCTGAACAAGGAGTTGCGTTACAAGACTTTGTTTCACTCACAAAGTTTGCGGTAAGAACCAAAACGTTAATTATTGGCGGTTTGGATTTTATTTATTTGAAAGATACAGTTTATAACTTAACGTTTATAATAAAACCGATAAAAACGGTAAATGGCAGAATAGAATATAAAGATGCTCAAATAATTTTTCTACACAAGGTTTATCCTTCGCCAGAGGAGTATACTATTTTCCACAATTCAAGGCCAAGAGATGGAAATAATTGGGAAATATATATCCCTAATAAAGAAGAAGTTGCTATGTCCCATATTGTTGCGTTCAGAGGTTACACACATGCTGTTTTGAACTGTTATGAGGCTACTTCTATCGAGTTGAAATATGCGATTTCAAAAGATGATCCAGAAATTGTACATTTGATAACGAACAATAGAGATATTAAATATTATTACCAGATTGCAGAAACCCTGTCTAGGGATTTAATGGCTATAACCTCAATCACAAATTATTCAAAGTTAGGAGGAGTGGAGGTATATATCCCATATAAAACAGAGTATATGAGACGGATTTCCTCTCATAAGGGATCTAAAAACACTCATATTGATATTTGTTGTATTGATTTAGATCAAATAAAGCAAAAGAGACTAAACAACAATGACTCCCAAATGAAACAAAATCCCCCAAAATATTATTACAAAAATATAGGAGTGAATTATGAATGAAAGAAACTATTAAAAATTTTTTTAAAAGCTGGCTTTTACCAATAGGTTCAGTTTTTGGCTATTTCCAATTTTTATCATCAGTATTTCAAGATGACTTTTTGAAATTTCAGGGAGTTGTTATTGTTCTTTCAATCGTAGGTGTTACTATTTATAATTTGGTAAATAATCAATATTCTTATAGAAATCCTGAGAAGTCCAAATTGATTTTAGAAATAAAACATGGAGATATATTTAGCGAAAAGTATGATACAAGTGTTCGTGTTATTCCGGTAGACGAAGATATTACACAAAATTGTGAAGGTAAGATGCGCATAACCTCTATACAGTATCAATTTATGAGTAAGAAGTTAAGAGAGGCGAGAATAGAACTTGATAGCGTACGAAATAATGGGAATAGAATAACAGGAGATGATAAATATTTATTTTTAAAGATAGCTAAGTTTAACCACAGGAATCATATAGAACTTTCTAACTATAAAGAATATTTTGAAATGATTTATGAGTTATGCAAAGAAATGGATAATAAAACAGGGAATAAAGAGTTTGTATGCCCTGTGATTGGAGGGAGTATTCGATTTAAAGAAGGGAACCTTTCATCTATGCAAAGACTTCAATTGTTAAAGTTAGCGATTGAGTCGTACGATTTTAAACAAGAAATTAAGATTACAGTTGTTGTCAAAAGAGATGGTTTGAAATATAACTTAAGAGCATTGTGATGACTAGAACAAATTTTACTAGGGTTTGTCGGTAGATGTAAAATATCTACCTGCAAACCCATATTTTTTATTCCCGAACATTCCCCTGCTTTTTCTATCAAAATCCGTCTGTTTTTGCTATACTGTTTATATAAAATCCGTTTTTGAGGTGTGAAAAAATGAAACTTTTGGTTGTTGGGTCTGGTGGTCGTGAACACGCTATAGCAAAGAAATTGTTAGAGTCTGAACGGGTGGAACAGGTCTTTGTCGCTCCTGGAAATGACGGAATGACTTTAGACGGTATTGAGTTAGTTAATATCGGAATTTCCGAACATTCTGCTCTCATTAATTTTGCAAAGGAAAATGACATTGCATGGACTTTTGTTGGTCCAGACGATGCTCTGGCAGCAGGTATCGTTGATGATTTTGAACAGGCGGGACTAAAGGCTTTTGGTCCCAGTCGTCTGGCCGCGGAGCTAGAGTGGTCAAAAGACTTTGCCAAGCAAATCATGGTCAAATACGGCATTCCAACAGCAGCCTTTGGCACATTTTCCAACTTCGAAGAAGCCAAAGCCTACATCGAAGAGCAGGGGGCTCCAATCGTGGTCAAGGCGGACGGCTTGGCACTGGGCAAGGGCGTAGTCGTGGCAGAAACCGTCGAGCAGGCGATCGATGCGGCACGGGAGATGCTCTTGGACAACAAGTTCGGCGACTCGGGTGCCCGCGTGGTCATCGAGGAGTTCTTGGCGGGCGAGGAGTTTTCCCTCTTTGCTCTAGTCAACGGCGACCAGCTCTATATCCTGCCGACAGCCCAGGACCACAAGCGTGCCTTTGACGGCGACCAAGGTCCCAACACAGGCGGTATGGGGGCTTACGCTCCTGTTCCCCACTTGCCTCAAAGCGTGGTAGATACAGCGGTTGACACCATTGTCAAGCCTATTCTGGACGGCATGATTGCGGAAGGGCGGTCTTATATGGGCGTGCTCTATGCTGGTTTGATTCTGACCGACCAAGGTCCCAAGGTTATCGAGTTCAACGCCCGTTTCGGCGACCCAGAAACCCAGATTATCCTACCTCGCCTGACTTCTGACTTTGCTCAGAATATCGACGACATCCTCCACAAACGTCCTACACAGTTAACCTGGCTGAAAAATGGCGTGACGCTGGGTGTAGTCGTGGCTTCAAACGGTTACCCTCTGGATTACGCAAAAGGCGTAGAGTTGCCAGCAAAGACCGAGGACGACATCACGACCTACTATGCCGGGGCTCGTTTTGCGGAAAATAGCAGAGCACTGCTCTCTAACGGCGGTCGGGTTTATATGCTAGTCACCACAGCAGACACCGTCCAAGAAGCCCAGGAAAAAATTTACTCGGAGTTGAAAAGTCAAGATACGACAGGCCTCTTTTATCGGACAGATATTGGAAGCAAGGCCGTAAAATAAGGGATAAAGAAAAGGAAGTATAAGCATGAACATTCCAATTTCCATCATCATGGGGTCTAGTTCTGACTGGAAAACCATGAAAAAAGCAGCCGAAGTGCTGGATAAATTTGGCGTAGCCTATGAAAAGAAAGTAGTCTCTGCCCACCGCACACCAGACCTCATGTTCCGTCACGCTGAGGAAGCGCGTGGCCGTGGCATCAAGGTCATCATAGCAGGAGCAGGCGGTGCAGCTCATTTGCCAGGTATGGTGGCAGCTAAGACCACCCTGCCTGTTATCGGTGTCCCTGTTCAATCCCGTGCCCTCAGCGGTGTGGATTCCCTCTATTCTATCGTGCAAATGCCTGGCGGTGTGCCCGTTGCGACTATGGCGATCGGTGAAGCAGGTGCCACCAACGCAGCTCTGACAGCTCTTCGTATTCTCTCCATTGAAGACCAAACCATTGCAGCTCAGCTGGTAGATTTTGCCAAGGAACAGGAAAAAATTGCGGAGGCGATGACAGATGACCTCATCTAAGACAATCGGAATTATCGGCGGCGGTCAGCTGGGGCAGATGATGGCTATTTCCGCTATTTATATGGGTCACAAGGTGATCACGCTGGATCCCGCGGCGGACTGCCCAGCCTCCAAGGTCAGCGAGGTTATCGTCGCTCCCTATCACGATGTGGCGGCCCTCAAACAGTTGGCGGAGCGGTGCGATGTCCTGACCTACGAGTTTGAAAATGTCGACGCCGAAGGACTGGACGCGGTCATCAAGGACGGGCTGCTCCCTCAAGGCACAGACCTCCTCCGCATTTCCCAGAACCGCATTTTTGAGAAGGATTTTTTGGCAAAAAAAGCTGGCGTGCAAGTCGCCCCCTACAAAGTCGTCACATCTAGCCTAGACCTAGAAGGATTAGACCTCAGCAAAAACTATGTCTTGAAAACAGCCACTGGGGGCTACGACGGACATGGCCAGAAGGTCATTCGAGAAGAGGCGGACTTGGTAGAGGCTAGTCAGTTAGCCAACTCTGCCGAGTGTGTATTGGAAGAGTTTGTGAATTTTGACCTGGAAATCTCCGTCCTTGTGTCTGGGAATGGCTCCGACTACACCGTCTTTCCTGTGCAGGAAAATATCCACCGCAATAATATTCTTTACAAAACTATCGTGCCTGCCCGTATTTCAGATGAACTAGCTGAAAAAGCCAAAACAATGGCTCTGCAAATCGCAGACAAGCTCCATTTAGCAGGCACCCTCTGTGTTGAAATGTTTGTCGCAGGGCAGGACATTCTGGTCAACGAAATTGCCCCTCGCCCACACAATTCAGGGCACTATTCTATTGAAGCCTGTGATTTTTCACAGTTTGATACCCATATCCGAGGCATTCTCGGACAGACTTTACCTCCTATTCGCCTGTTTTCACCAGCCGTTATGATTAACATCCTAGGACAAGACATGGAAGCAGCACAAGCCTTTCTTCAAGAAAATCCTACCGCTCATCCCCACTTTTATGGTAAACTAGAAGCGAAGCACAATCGTAAAATGGGACACGTGACGGTGTTTAGTGATGAAGCGGATATGGTTGTAGAATTCTAATAAGGAGGCGAGTTTAAGATTTTTAGAAAAACAATAAAATTTATAGGATCGTTCCCCAAAAGAGTATATAAATTTTTTAAGAGTAGAACTATTGACTCTGAGCACATAATTGGTATGATATATGCACTCTTATATTTACTGCCTTTTATGATAAACAAACTAGTTTTTGCAATTGTTAGCTTGACATTTAGTTACTTACCGCTCTCGGCTATGACTATACCGTTGACAATGTTTATAATTAATCTTATCCTGTTCATTTATTATGCGAAAACTATTATAAAATTGTTCATAGAAAAACGTTTTTTGCTAGGTATAATTATACTATATTTAGTTGTTGCGTTTTTATTGGGAATGATTTTCTGGTTTGGCTCAATATTCTTAGGGTTGGCAGTTACAACAGCATTATTATTTCCAGATACTATTCAATTTAATGAACTTTTAAACATAGTTAATAGGTATAGTAGCAATTATCAGAATATGACTGATTCTTTTGAGAGCTATGTAAGAATAGGTGCACCTATAATTCAAATTTTAGCGATATCATACTTTTTAAACATATTCGTTCCTGAAAAGTACAAAACAATAGATTTGAACTTATTCGATAAAATAAAACGTATTTTTATCAAAATATGTTTTATGATATTGCCAGCTATAGCTTTTATTATTTTTTATCATATTGATCGGGGTAAATTTACCGTAATTGGCCTGATTACCGTGGTTATAACTTGGTTGATCGACCCCAAAAATATTGCCATTTTAATAAGTCCAAAGATCAAAATTTCTGATGGTGACATAAAGCCAGAAATTTTTAATAGGTTTCAACTTATAAAATTATTTATTAGTTCGATAGTTGCTGCATGGGCAATTGGTGTTTATTTTTTTGAAGAACAAAATATTGAAGTCAGACTATATATTTCACTAGGTTTACTGCTATTTTTTATGATTTTATTAATGCTTTGGAAATTTTTTTTGGAAAAAAATGGAGAAAGATGGTTAAGTAAGAATCTAAAAGATGAAGTTGCACAGACAATTATCAAAGATAGTGCTAATCTTGAAGAAAATAATAATTGAAATATCAAATAACTTTTAACAATAGTTTGTTTTGTTGAAGTAATCTATACATAAACATATATATTAGAAAGTCAAAAAAGAAAGGAAACGGGTACCAGACTTACCAAACTGAACCCGGGGGGCAAGCTCGGAAGAAGCTAAACCGCCTTTCCTAGAAATCTAAGGAACTAAATTTAAAAAATATAGAAAGGAACAAGGGTACTCGTATTCGTTGAACTGAATATGGGCTACGGACTGGCCGAAAAAGATAAATTTTTGTTCGAGCACAAGTCGCTGTTCTTTAATATTGATGAATACTACATTTTTAACCAAAAGAAAGGAGTGAGGGAGTTTCCGAGTCTTTGAACTCGGGCTAAAAGCGTCGGAAAAATGATAAACGGTCTTGTGTGCTAGCGCATAGCGGCAGTTTCCTATTTTTCTCTTGCTTTCTTAACGCCCTCTGTATCATAAACAATGATCAATCGTTATTCCCGCCCAGAGATGGCGGCTATTTGGAGTGAAGAGAACAAGTACAAGGCTTGGCTGGAGGTGGAAATCCTCGCTGATGAGGCTTGGGCTGAGTTGGGTGAGATTCCCAAAGAAGATGTGGCCTTGATTCGTGAGAAGGCGACTTTTGACATCGACCGCATTTTAGAGATTGAAGAGGAAACCCGTCACGATGTGGTGGCTTTCACGCGTGCGGTTTCGGAAAGTCTGGGTGAGGAACGCAAGTGGGTCCACTACGGTCTGACATCGACCGACGTGGTGGATACGGCTTACGGCTACCTCTACAAGCAGGCTAACGACATCATCCGTCGCGATCTTGAAAACTTTACCAATATCATTGCTGACAAGGCACGTGAGCATAAGTACACTATCATGATGGGGCGGACTCACGGTGTTCATGCGGAGCCAACGACCTTCGGTTTGAAACTCGCGACTTGGTATAGCGAAATGAAACGCAACATGGAGCGTTTTGATGTGGCAGCCAAGGGTGTTGAGGCTGGTAAAATTTCAGGTGCGGTTGGAAACTTTGCTAATATTCCTCCATTTGTGGAAGAGTATGTTTGTGGCAAATTGGGCATTCGTCCGCAGGAAATTTCTACCCAGGTTCTTCCTCGTGACCTCCACGCAGAATATTTCTCAGCCCTAACCTTGATTGCAACGTCTATCGAGCGTATGGCGACAGAAATCCGTGGGCTACAAAAATCTGAGCAACGTGAAGTCGAAGAGTATTTCGCCAAAGGCCAAAAGGGCAGCTCTGCTATGCCCCATAAACGCAACCCTATCGGCTCTGAAAATATGACCGGTCTGGCTCGTGTGGTGCGTGGACACTTGGTGACGGCTTTTGAGAATGTGGCTCTCTGGCACGAACGCGATATTTCCCACTCGTCAGCGGAGCGGATTATCACGCCGGATACGACTATCCTTATTAACTACATGCTCAATCGTTTTGGCAATATTGTTAAGAACTTGACGGTCTTCCCTGAAAATATGAAACGCAATATGGAGTCAACTTTTGGTTTGATTTACAGCCAGCGTGTTATGCTCAAATTGATTGAGAAAGGGATGACCCGTGAGGAAGCCTATGACTTGGTGCAACCAAAAACGGCACAGTCATGGGATAATCAAGTGGACTTCAAGCCTCTTCTTGAAGCGGATGAGCGTGTGACAGCTAAACTTAGTCAGGAAGAAATCGATGAACTCTTCAACCCAGACTACTATGCTAAGCGGGTGGATGACATCTTTGCTCGACTTGGATTATAAAAAAATCAAAATTCTTTGGATTTTCCAGAGAATTTTTTTGTTTACTTGCGAATAAATAGGTGAAGGGGAAAACAACCTTCTTCCGCTAGACAATCATTCGTGAGTAAAAATAAATTATTTTTTACAAAAGTTTACGAATAGATAAGTGTAGGGGAAGAAAGCTCACAGCTTATTCAAAAAAAGTATCGTCATTTAGTTTTTCTTTTATTACTTCGACGATTGAGGAAACATCGTTTCCTTATTTCCAACTTCAAACACTCCACTGGAGTGTTTGAACTCGCCTTGCCTGATTGAAACAGTCTGGGGGACTGTTTCAAGTCAATGCCTAGAAACAAGAAAGCATTGAGTTATGCCTGCGGCTCGTTGCCTAGTACTAAAAGTAAACTAAAAGACTATAAAAAATTTTTCCAAAAAAGAAAATTTTTGCGAATAAGTAAGTGAGAGGGAAAATTCCCCTCAAGGAGATACACACTTGAAAAAATAAATCATTTTCCAAATGATTTACGAATAAACAAGTGTAGGAAAAATGAAAGGAGAAGAAGGATGATTATAGCACCAGCTTTATGGATTTTATCATGGTGGAAAAAATAAGTTTGTTTTAATTTAGGGGAGTAGAGATGATAACAGTTCAACATATCCATAAACAGTTTGGAGACAAGGTTGCCTTAGACAACATTAGCTTTGACATTCAAGAAGGACAAATCTTTGGATTCTTGGGTCCCTCTGGCTCGGGAAAGACAACCATGATTAAGATTATTACCGGGCAGCTACCAGCAGATAGCGGAAAATCTTATCTACTAGGTAAAGAATCGACCCTATTGTCGCCAGAGGACTTTGAAGCAATGGGCTTGGTCAGTGATTCAAGTGGTTTCTTCGAGAAGATGACCTTGGAAAATAATTTGTTGTTCTATGCAAAATTCTTTGGTGTCAGTTCGAAAGAAGTAGAGGTTATTCTACAAAAAGTAGGATTGCTGGATAGTAAAAAGACAATTGCAGAAAAACTATCTACAGGCATGAAGCAACGAATGTTGCTTGCAAGAGCCTTAATCAATTCACCAAAAGTATTGTTTCTTGATGAGCCGACAAGCGGTCTAGATCCTACAACTTCAAAGCGGATTCATGAACTCTTATTGGAGCTAAAGGGTAAGGGGACGACGCTCTTCTTGACCACGCATGATATGGCAGAAGCGACATTCTTATGTGATCAATTGGTTCTATTGAATCAAGGAAATTTGGTTGAAAAGGGAAGTCCGCAGGATTTGATTCATAAGTACAATGTCACTAAAAAAGTGAGGGTTACTTTTGAGGACGGTAGTGATCATGAGCTATTGTTTAGTGAATTGACACCTGAAAAGTTAGCTCAGGCGACAACTATTCACTCTTGTGAGCCGACTTTGGAAGATATTTTTATTCAACAGACAGGAGCAACCTTAAATGTATAAACGATTTTTAGCCTTACTTTGGCTTCGAACACAAGTCTTGGTGACCAATAAGAACATTCTATTGCCAGTATTGATGCCCTATTTCATGTTACTACTGTTTAAGTTTGTGATGAAAACAGATGATACCAAGGCAATGGATTTAATGGGAATTTGTTTTTCAATGGCTATTGGTATGTCAGTAGGAAGTCCTATATCAGCAATGATTTCTGAAGAAAAGGAAAAGAATAATTTGTCTACCTTGTTACTGACAGGTGTTCGCCCGAGTGAATATGTGCTGTCTATTTTGTGTTATCCTGTTGTCATTAGCTTTGTCAATCTTATTCTATTTCCAGCTATCACACAGGCTGATGTATCAGGATATGTTCTTAGCTATTCGGTTATCATGCTTTTGACATCACTGGCTTCCATTTTAATCAATCTTTTAATCGGGGCAACTTCCCAATCTCAATCCAAGTCACAGGTTACCTCGATGCTTATCACAATGGCGGTGTCTATGGGACCTAGCCTGTCTTTGATGAATGAGACAGTAGGGCAGATTTTGAAATATAGTTTTCTTGGAGCTTATATTGAATTTTTCAAAAATCCCCATTTTGAACTTTTGAATCAAGAATTCTATTACCTATTGGGGTGGATTGTCCTGATTAGTTTGGCCTTGATTCTCTATTTGGGAAATTGGAGGAAATATTTTAGGAACTCTCTATCAGGAATAAAAGAAAAAATTCAATATTCTTTATAATATGAATAAATTAGAAAGGAGAAATTTATGGTATCAGCATTCATTATCGGTGTCGGTGTAGGAATTATTGTTTATTGTATTCAAAACTAATAGGAAATTGAAGAAAGAGTATTATATTATGAAGGAGGAGAAATACATGCTAGTAGCTGCAGTTACAGGTTTCGTTGTTGGTTATGTGGCGGCACATTATTTGAGACCATAATTGATGGTGAAATATGAGTATTAAAATTCTTTGGTTTTTCCAGAGAATTTTTCTTTTTGTTTACGAATAAATAGGTGAGGGAGTTATTGCTCATCTATCTTATTGATAAAAAGGGGAAACAATATGAATATGTTTAGGTCTATTTTTAAATCGATTATCTATAGAAGAGATGTTGCTTTGTTCTATGCCTTTGCTGGTTTACCAATCTTAGTTCCTATATTGTCCAAATTTTTGGTAGGCGTAAAGGCTGAATATACAGACAATTTTTTAGATTTTCTAGGGGCAGCATTGGCAACACAGGATGGGATTGTGTTACCAACATTGCTGTTATCCTTGATAATTTCCGCAGTTTTTAGGGATGAGATTGATAGCGGTATTCTATTTTTATATAAAGATCTGAATAGAACTCGACTTTTTAATGCAAAAATCATTAGTTTAGTGACGATGTACACCTCTTATGTCCTTCTAACAATGCTGACAAGTGCGATTGCTTATTTTGGCTTCTTGAATGCTTCTGGAAAAGTAGTATCGGATGATTGGAATAATGTACAGTCCACTCTCCTATCTATTTTTGCAACAATTTCAATCAATGTTATCGGTATTCTATTGGTTACTACGGTTTCTATCAAGGTGAAATCCTTACAGGCAGTTCTAGCAGGAGTTTTTTGGTCGCTGTTTACAACAACTGCACCATTTCTCATTGGAGTTCGTTATGTCGTACCGAATGGCTATGCTCAGATGAACCTTAATCAGCCACTGCTTGCATGGTCCTTGGTAGCAGCTATAACGACATTTTATATTGTTGCTATCTATCTCAAAGGCCGTTCGAACTTTGAAAAGCTGGAGTTTTAGAGGTATTTTATGGTAATTCGCTATATTAGACCGGTTGCCTTATCCATTGCTTTGATTATTTTAGCATCAATTTCTTATCTTCTGACAACATCTTTGGTTTTGTTTAGTCCCAGTCAATTTTTACAGGTAGCCTACCTATTTTCTATTATGGTCGGAATGCCAATAGGGTTTATTCTACTTCCATCTATGTTAACCAAGCGTTATCAACTTTGCCAGGAGCTATCGGAAGTAAATTTCAGTTGGAAAAGTTTTGTTTTGCTGGCTATTGCAATTTTCCTGATCAATTTCTGGTTTATTCAAAGTGAAGAATATGTCAATCAATTTATTATTGCGACTTGTGAAGAATTCTTGTTCCGTTATCTTATCTATCGTATTCTAAAAAGTGAATACCCTACTTGGCTAGCTATGTTGGTCACTTCTCTCTTGTTTGGAGTTTTGCTACATATGAATTATCCATTGTTGGATAATCTAATCATTCGAACTCCACTAGGTTTATTGTTCTCTGTATTAGCTACACGTTTTGGATTGCAGTATGCTATCGGAGGACATTGGATCTACAATCTGTTGGTGTCGAGATTTCCATTTTAATTGTGAGGGTTATGATGATATTTATTCTACTATTGAGTTTATTTTATACTTGTTTGACAGTTGTAAGTTCGCAACTACTGTTAAGCCTTTCGGTTCCTATTTTGTTATTGTTGACCTATTTGCTACCACCCATTGTCAATTCAATCTGTTTAGGATTGCAAAAGGATAATTCTTGGAAAGCATGGTCAGCAGGCATTTTTCCAACAATGTCAATGATATTTTATGCTACTTTTGCCTACATTACGAGTAGTAATGGTCAGTGGGCTCAGTTTTCTCAACTGAATACAGTTTCAGACGATGTCATGAGTGTCGAGGTAGCTAGTAATCTGTTAGCTCCATCACAAATACTATTTGTTGCTGTAGTGTATTATGGTGTAGCTATTGCTACATACTTTATTCAACAAACAAGTCGTCAGAAAGAAAAAGGAGTTACTTATGCTTAAAATCAATCATTTATCAAAACAGTTTGCAGGAAACGAATTTTACTCACTAAAGGATGTGAGTTTGGAGATTAATAAGGGCGAGATTGTTGGGCTGATTGGGAAAAACGGAGCTGGAAAATCCACGCTCATGAAATTAATGGCCAAGTCCCTAAAACCAAGTTCAGGAACCATTACTTATAAGGGTACGGATATTTTTAGCCAGGATAATTTGTTGGTAGACTTTGGGATTATGATTGATCCAGTCTTCTATCCAGAAATGACCGTTATGGACAATCTCAAGTTTTATTTGGACCTACATGGGAAAAAAGACCTCTATCCAAATATTGAGAAGACTTTGAAATTAGTAGAATTGTGGGAAGCTCGTAATCGGAAACCCAAGGGATTCTCGTTTGGTATGAAACAACGGACTGCTTTGGCGATTGCCTTGGTTGCGGAGCCAGATTTTCTTATCTTAGATGAGCCGTTTGTGGGCTTGGACCCGATTGGTGTTCAGAAATTGATTGATATTTTGAAGCAGTGGTCAAGTGAGCGACAAATTTCCATGTTGATTTCGAGTCACCAACTAGGTGAGCTGGAGGCCTTGTGCAGCCGCTATGTCTATATCGAATCGGGAGAATTGGCAGAGGCTTTTGAAGGCAAATCTCATCCAAGTGTGCTCGTGCAGTTGAATACGACTAAAAACCTAGACTCTGTAGAGGCTTTGCTCAATGACCATGTGGTGCTAGAGGGGGAAGTGTTAGAGATTTCCACTGCTACACCTACAAGTGAGCTAAATCAGATTTTTGGTGTATTGGCTCGTCAAGAATTGATTGTGAAACTAGAAGTGAAAGAGAATCACTTGAAAGAAATCTTTACGAAAGGGTAGTGAGTATGAAGCAAATTTTTCCAGCTATCTTTAGAACGATTTGGAAGCGAAAGGAGACGCAGATCTATCTCCTGTTCACTTTGTTTCCTATTATTTATATGGTTACTTCATTTATTGAAGGGTCGAATTTTATGCAAATTCATGCTAGTGAGGGGGCGGTTAGCCTTGTTGCCTTTACGAATATGATGATGAGCTCTGTGGATAGTTTTATTCTTCCTAGTTTGACCCTGTATTTCTTGGCTATCTCTGTCTTTAGGAAAGAAGTAGATGAACATACCATGTTTTTATACAGAGATCTTGGGCGGAAACAGATTTTCTGGTCTAAATATTTGGGTCTCTTAGCAACAATTGTTATTTTCTATGGTCTCTTCTTTGCGACATCTGCATTTGTACATTATGTCAGGGTAATCCATCTGCCTTTTGGTAGTCCGTCCGTTTTTGATACTAGTTTGGCAGAGAGTTTGAGTAATGTGTTTTGTATTGTCGCTTATTTGCTAAAAGATATTTTATCGGTTAGTTTGGCAACTGCTCTTTACCTGTATCTGAAAAATATTACCACAATGGTCACAGGATTTTTGGTGACGATTACGATGATGATTTTAGCAGTTGTTGGCGGTCCAGTTGCGATGCTTTTTCCAACTAGTTATATGCCTTTGGCGAGCGAAGGTCTTACAGGAGTGGGACTTGCTTACTTAGGAGCTATCGGTGTTACAATTGTTTACGTACTCGTATTTACTAAAATTGCTGCGAAAAAGTTCAAGAATTTGGAGTTCTAGGTATGAATAGAAGACTCGTAGGAGTGTTGTTGAAATCGCTCAATAAAACGATGTTCTCGTTTGGAATAGTGCTGAGTGCTCTTGGGGTTGGAATGGGCTTGTTCCTTCCCCAGTTTATTGGTCAGTTGCTAGATCAAACCTATTTAAGCAATCTATTAACACGACCAGCATTGCTGGCTGGCTTCATCCTTTTCTTTGTCTCGGTCTATACGGTACAAGCCCTATCCAATTATTTCATCGGGCGTAGCGGTAGTAACGCACTCAAACAGTTGCAACAATATATTTATGAATCCTTGTTGACCACATCTGTAAAGGACTTGGATCAGTACCAATCTGGCGATCTTGCTAGTCGTTTGACCAATGATATGTCGGTTGTTCTGAACTTCATTACCGTTATTCTTCCAAATTTCTTGATGAATGGTTTGATGGTTATCGGGTCAATTTATTTTCTGTGGACCATCAGTCCGTGGCTCACGGGTCTTAGTCTCTTGTTGCTTCCTTTGTTGTCAATGGTTATGATTCCAATGAATCAGCGGCTGGAAGGTTACTACTCTGCTTACCAAGAAGGATTAGGGCAGGTTTCTAGTAGAATTAGTCATAAATTTACAACGATTCGTTTGATGAAGGCCTTTCAGGGAGAAAAGCATGAACAACGAGAGATGGGCAAGTCTTTTCAGAATCTGTCGCAAACCTTTGAGAGAATGATTAGACTGTCAGCGGTGCAACATACTTTAGTTAGTAGCTTGATGACAGGATTTATCATTCTGATGTTGCTTGTAGCAGGTATAGAAGTGACCAAGGGTGTGATGACCATGGCCACATTGACAACCTTTGTATTGTACATGATGCAGCTGATTGATCCAGTAACAGATATTGCCTCTTCCTTAAATGAACTAACGGAGTTTCATGCGGTGTCTAAACGTTTGGTAGAGTTGTTAGATCTGAATAAGGAAGAACAGGCAGATACAGAGTTGGTTGATGAAGCTAGTATCCAATTAGAAAATGTTCGGTTTTCCTATCATACAGATCCAGTTTTGAATGGAGTATCGGTTAGAATTCCTGAGGGAGCTCATGTAGCGATTGTTGGTCCAAGTGGGGCAGGAAAATCAACTATTTTTGCCTTGCTGATGAAATACTATCAAGACTACCAAGGAGAGATTCGAATTGGTCAACAATGCTTAAGTGATATTTCAACCAAGGAGATGAGAAGATTGATTTCCTTCATACCTCAAGATAATACTCTCTTCCATGGGACGATTAGAGAAAATCTATTGTATGGAAAGAACGAGACTGTGTCTGAAGAGCGTATTGCTCATATTCTCAAGGAGTTGGGACTGTCTCATTTAGTAGCTGAGTTGGAAGATGGTTTAGATACTCGGATTTCAGAAAATGGGACAGGTTTGTCGGAAGGCCAAAAACAACGGTTTAGCATTGCGAGAGCCTTGTTGTTAGAGCATCCTATCTATTTGTTGGCTGAGGCGACAGCAAGTTTAGATACTGTCACAGAACGTGTCATTAGCAAAGCGATTGACCGTTTAACAGCTGGGAAAACAAGGCTAACCATTGCTCACCGTTTGCACACAGTGCGTGAGGCGGATGCGATTCTGATCTTAGATAAAAATGGGCAAGTGGCTGACTATGGTCCTCATCAGCAGTTAGTAGAGAGAAATCATCTCTATCAAGATTTCTTAAGAGGCTTACCGCAAGCCAGTTAGTGAATGGGAGTCGATGGACTGACCAGTCTAAGTCTAGGGTTACCTAATAATAAAATGGAATACTGATGATTACTTGTACAATAAATAGATAGGAGAAAAGAATGAAACAAACAACTTACACATTATCTTTGGGAGGAAATGATAGCGGGGATTCGAAAGTTTCAAAGATGGAAAAAAAGTTTGAAAAATATATGGAGGGGATCGCAGAGCGGTTACGGCGATCTGGGAAGAAGCGAATTGACAAATGGTTTGTTCATGTGCGAATTGAGGAGTAAAGTAGCTGTGAGCAAAAATCACAGATGTTTTTATAAATAATGAAAAACACATAAAACGAATTCTGTTTTAGTTTCCCTTAAGCTTGGCGAGTTATACTATATCCAAGCTAGAAATAGCGAAAACTTTTCTTTTTCATATAATCTCCTGAGAGCGGTCGGCAAAAGTCGGCTGTTTTCATTTTTATCAAAAAAAGATGCAGACGAATTTCTGCACCTTATTATTCTTCAAATATTATTTAATAACCCCACCTTCTACAACAAGATCATCAGCTTGAGCAGCATCACCATATACTGGTTGAAGGGTTTCTTGGTAGGCTTTATGGAAGAATTCTTCCTCACCAAGTTTTTCAATTGTTTGGTTGATGAAATCAAGTAATTCGGTATTTCCTTTTTGGACGGCAGGAGCGATAGTGTCTACATCCCCTAGCGCTTTTACACCAACCTCGAAACCTTTGTTTTCCAAGGCCCATGCGAGAACTTCAGTATTGTCTGTACTCATGGCATCGCCACGTCCGTCTAAGAGGGCAGCATAGGCCTCGCTGTATTGGTTGTATTTTTGAAGTTTGACTTCTGGATAATTCTCTTCAAAATAAAGTTCAGCTGTGGTACCCTTGCTGACGATGAGAGTTTTACCATTGAGTTGTTCTGGATCAGTGATGACAGCAGAGCTTGGAGACACGATGCCGAGGGATACTTTCATGTAAGGAAGGGCGAAGTCAACCTGTTCTTTTCGCTCATCTGTTACTGTGAAATTGGCTAGGATGATGTCAACCTTGGCAGAAGTGAGATACTCCACACGGTTTGCGGCTTCGACAGGGACGTACTCTACCTCAACGCCCAATTCTTTTGCCAAACGGTTGCCTAGATAGACGTCATATCCTTGGTATTCACCATTTGCATCCACATAGCCAAATGGTTTCTTGTCACTGAAAACACCGATTTTGACTGTTCCACTTTCTTTGATTTCTTCAAGAGTACGTGCGGTTGCCCCACTTGTGGAACTGCTGGAACTAGTTGAAGAACTGCTTGCGTTACTGCAGGCAACTAAAATAACTGCAGCTAAGACACTAAAAATAGCAAAAATAGGTTTAAAGATTTTCATAAAATTCTCCTTTTAAAAATGATTAAAGTCAAAAGTTGTTAGAAAGGCTTGAGCCCGTTGCGTTTGTGGATGTTGGAAGAAATTCTGAGCAGTATTTTCTTCGATAATTTCTCCCTTGTCCATGAAAATGATGCGGTCAGCAATGGCGCGTGCGAATTCCATTTCATGCGTCACAATCAGCATGGTCCGTCCTTCTTTTGCCAAATCATTGATGAGAACCAAGACTTCCCGAACCATTTCTAGATCAAGAGAAGCAGTGACTTCATCAAATAATAAAATTTCAGGATGCATCAGCAGGGAACGAATGATAGCTACCCGTTGCTTTTGCCCGCCAGATAATTCTCTAGCATAACTATGTTTTTTCTGTTCAAGTCCGACCCGTTTTAGCAAGGTCTCGGCTTCTGCTTGGACCTCTTCTTTGTTGCGTTTTAGGGCTTTGACAGGAGCAAGGGTCAGATTTTGTAAGACATCCATATGGGGAAAGAGTTCATAATCTTGAAAGACCATGCCAATTTTTTGCCGAATATCCTGTAGAGAAAGTGATCCAGACAGAATAGATTGGCCATCTAGTAAAATATCGCCCTCTTGAATGCTTTCAAGTTTGTTGATGCAACGGAGTAGTGTACTCTTTCCACAGCCAGAGGGTCCTAGGATGACGACAACTTCTCCTTCCTTAATGGATAAGGAAAGATGGTTGAGAATGGTTTGTTGACCAAAATTTTTAGTAATATTTTGTAATTCTAAGACAGGTTGACTCACGACTTCACTCCTTCCAAATTGTTTCGAGATAGCGAGAAAATGCAGATATTGGAAAACAGATGATAAAGTAGATACAGAAAATTACTCCGTAAATCCATAAGGACACACTAGGAGAGGTAGTCCTGTAAAAATCAATAATCTGTTGCCCGATTTTATTGACTTCGACCACACCAATGAGGATAACCAAAGAGCTGGTTTTAATCATGCGGGTGACCAAGTTAATTGCCTGTGGGAGTAGTCTTCGTATAACTTGGGGAATAATCACATACCGATAAAGACTCCCTTTACTCAAACCAAGTGCTAATCCGCTATCGAATTGGTGTTTAGGTAGAGAAGTGATGGCTCCTCGAACTAAATCTCCCATTTCAGCCGTCCCCCAAAGTGAGAATACTATAATCGCGGCCAGTTCACCGGAAATATTGATATTGAATCCCCGTGCTAATCCAAAGTAGAAAAGGAAGAGTAGAACCAGCTGGGGTACAATGCGAATGGTTTCTAAATAAATCCGTGACATCCATACGATCAGCTTATTTTTTGAAGTCATGATGATGCCAAATACTAGTCCAGCAATGGTGGAAATACCGATAGAGAGGAAGGAAATCCAGAGTGTGACACCAAGCCCAGCCATTAGCCGTTGCAAATTATTTCCTTCTAGTAAGACTTTAATGCCCATATCCTGCATGGCGAATCCTCCTTTCTAGGTAATAAAAGAAAAGCGAGAGTGGAAGCAGGACAATCAAGTAGGAACTCACTAGGAGAAAGAGTGCTTCATCTGTTTCGTATTGTAGTCCAATCAAATCTTGAGCGACATACATGAGGTCGGCCAAGGCAATAATGGAGAAGACGGAAGTTTCTTTGATGAGAAAGATGACATTGGCGCTAAAGGAAGGTAGAGCGATAGCTAGTGATTGAGGGAGCAAGATATATTGGAAAATTTGCCAATTTGTCAGACCCAAACTAGCTCCGATTTCTATCTGACTTTTCTTGATAGCCTCAAATCCACTACGGAAGGATTCTGCCATATAGGAACCACCTAGAAAAATCAAACCAGCAATGGCGCAGACTTCAGCATCTAGCACAATTCCCAATCTCGGCAAACCATAGTAGAGGAAGAAAAGTTGAATGACCAAGGGAGTATTGCGTGACAACTCAATATAAGCTGTAGAAATCTGTTGTAGAACTGGAATACGGTAATAACGGATGATACTAATAATCAACCCCGAGCTAAAAGCACCGATAATTCCGAGGAATGCGAGTCTGATCGTTAGAATGAATGCCTCTTGATAGAGTGGTATGGATTCTTGAATAAAGTTCCAATCCAGAAGATTCACCTCCTTTGTGAAGTATTGAATTTATAGTAACATATATGCTTTTGCTTGAAAATTTTATTTTTTTAATGGGAGGTATAAGTTTTCTCTATCAGTTAACGGGCTATGCTATAATAGATGCATGAGTAGAATTTTAGACATGGAACAAATGCAGGACGAGGAATACGTTGAGCGTACCCTGCGTCCGCAGAAATTAAATGAATACATCGGTCAGGACAAGGTCAAGGACCAGTTGAAAATCTTTATCGAGGCGGCAAAACTCCGTGATGAAGCCTTGGACCATACTCTTCTTTTTGGTCCTCCAGGTCTGGGTAAGACCACCATGGCCTTTGTCATTGCCAACGAACTAGGCGTCAATATCAAGCAGACCAGTGGTCCCGTCATTGAAAAGGCAGGCGATTTAGTGGCCCTTCTCAACGATTTGGAGCCTGGCGATGTCCTCTTTATCGATGAAATCCACCGTATGCCCATGGCGGTTGAAGAGATTCTCTACTCTGCCATGGAAGATTTTTATATTGACATCATGATTGGGACTGGGGAGGCCAGTCGCTCTGTGCATCTGGAGTTGCCACCTTTTACCCTGATTGGAGCGACCACTCGTGCGGGGATGCTGTCCAATCCCCTGCGGGCCCGTTTTGGTATCACTGGTCACATGGAGTATTACGAACTGGCTGATTTGACCGAGATTGTCGAGCGGACAGCGGATATCTTTGAGATGGAGATTACCCATGAAGCAGCGATCGAGCTGGCTCGTCGTTCGCGGGGGACCCCTCGTATCGCCAACCGCCTGCTCAAGCGAGTGCGGGATTTTGCACAGATTATGGGTGACGGCCTGATTGACGATAGCATTACGGACAAGGCCCTGACCATGTTGGACGTGGACCGTGAAGGTCTGGACTATGTGGACCAAAAGATTCTCCGTACCATGATTGAAATGTACGGCGGCGGTCCTGTCGGCCTCAACACCCTGTCGGTCAATATCGCCGAGGAGCGTGAAACGGTGGAGGACATGTACGAGCCCTACCTGATTCAGCAGGGCTTCCTCATGCGGACACGGACGGGGCGGGTTGCGACAGCCAAGGCTTACGAGCACTTGGGTTATCCTTATACGGAAAAATAATGGCAGAGCAGATGAGACGAGTAGCCAGTTTATTTGAAGATTGGCCTGAGGCAATTATTTGGACCTGTTTAGAGGGCAGAATGGGACAGATTCATGTAGATAATACCCAGTCTCCCCAGTCAGTCCTAGCTCTCTATGGACGGCAGAGCTTCTTTGGTTTTTTGGCCGGAAAACCAAATGTGGACTTGCTAAAAATGTGTGAGGGAAAGGATATTATTTTAGTACCCCAAAACCAAGCCTGGTCAGACTTGATAGAAGGGACTTACGGAGACAGAATCCGGTCCTTTACCCGTTATGCTACGAAAAAAGATACTAGTTTTGACCTTGGGCATTTGCAGAAACTGATTGATGCCCTACCTGAAGAGTTTGACCTGAAAGTGATTGACCGTAATCTGTATGATGCCTGTCTGGTAGAAGAATGGTCACGCGATTTGGTGGGTAATTATGCTGATGTGGAGCAGTTTTTAGACTTGGGTCTAGGCTATGTCATCTTGCATAAGGAACAGGTGGTGTCAGGTGCCTCATCCTATGCCAGTTATTCAGGTGGGATTGAGATAGAAGTGGATACTAGGGAAGACTATCGAGGTTTGGGTTTAGCTAGAGCTTGTGCTGCTCAGTTAATCTTAGCTTGTTTAGACCGTAATCTCTATCCTAGCTGGGATGCCCATACTCTGACTTCCTTGAAACTGGCTGAAAAATTGGGTTACCAATTGGACAAGCCCTATCAAGCATATGAATGGAGATAAGATGATACCGACATTTATTTGGGATTTGGATGGAACCCTTTTGGATTCCTATGAAGCGATTTTGGCTGGAATTCAGGAAACCTATGAACACTATGATCTTCCTTTTGACCGCGAAGAAGTAAGAAATTTCATTCTTCGCTATTCTGTCAAGGATTTGCTGGTGCGTGATGCGGCCAAGTACGGTCTGGATAGCGATGAACTTAATCGTGTGCGTGCGACTTCCTTGAAGGAGAAAAATACGCAGATTCCCTTGATGGCTGGTGCGCGTGAAATTCTGGGTTGGACAGCAGAGAAAGAAATTCAAAATTTCGTTTATACCCACAAGAGTGACAATGCTTTTCAGGTTTTGGAGGAGTTGGGCATTGCTCACCATTTCACAGAAATCTTGACCAGTGATTCTGGTTTTGCCCGCAAACCAAGTCCAGAAGCTCTGCTATTTCTCATCGAAAAATACGGACTGGACAAGGAAAAGACCTACTATATTGGTGACCGTCTGCTTGATGTGGAGACAGCTGTCAACGCAGGGATTCAGAGTATCAACCTGCAAATTGATGGTGTGGAGAAGAATTGGAAGATTGTTTCTTTATTGAACATAAAACAAATATTAACCGATGAATACAAACAAAAACAAACGTAAAACCGTTTGTTTTTTATTTAAAAACAGAAAAAGGTATGGAAATTGAGTAATGATTTTGCTATAATATACAAAAGAATATTTGGAGGTATTTTATGAACGATAAGGAATTTGGACAACGTGTGCGCCAGCTGCGAGAATCAGCCAATATGACGCGTGAACAGTTTTGTGATGATGAACTGGAGCTCTCCGTCCGCCAATTAACCCGTATCGAAGCAGGTACTTCTAAGCCGACTTTTTCAAAAATCCAATATATCGCAACCCGCTTAGGCATGGGGCTCTATGAGCTTATGCCAGATTATGTGTCTCTGCCTGAACGATATTCCAAACTGAAGTTTGATGTACTCCGTACACCGACTTATGAAAATGAGGAATTGATGGAAAAACGGGCAGATATGATGACAGAAATCTATGATGACTATTATGATGACTTGCCTGAAGAAGAGAAAATAGCGATTGATGCCATTCAATCTATTATTGATGTATTTGAAACGAAGACAGCAGAATTTGGTCAAGATATTCTAGAAGATTATTTTGAACAAATCCAAAGAAAAAACCAATTTTCAGCCAATGATTTGTTGATAATTCGACTCTATTTAATCAATTTGAGAATGGAAATTAAACAGAGCAGTGATTTTCAGCACTTTTTAGAGTTGGTGGAAAAGTTACCAAGCCAAGTAGAATTGATTGAATCTGGAGAATTATTTATTTTAAGAGATGTGATGCTGACGTCGATAGGGATTCTTGGCGAACATGAAGAATATGGCAAGATACCTCCACTTTTTGATGCTCTAGATAGAATTATGGTTTCAACTCAAGATTTTCAAAAGAAACCCATTCTCAATCTGCTTAAGTGGAAATATGAGTTGTATGTGAACAATGATAGCGAGGAGGCTAGACGGTTTTATGAAGAAGCAGTTATGTTCGCAAAATTAATAGGAGACTCCCATTTAGTAGAAAAATTAGAATCATCATGGAGAGAAGAGGAAAAGTGACATTTTTGTCCTGTTGAAGAATTGCAAAAAGCATTATACTAAACTCATAAAGATTAAAGGAGATTAGTAATATGTTTAACTTTTTGAATTTTTTTGGTCGTCTTGGTGGTAACTGGGGGAAATGGACTGATGGATAATAGAGTTCCTCAATGTATTATCAAAAGCCAACATCCGTTAGGCTTTTTTGTTATACTAGACAGTATGTAGGAGGTGGCTATGTTAGAAAATTGGTTAAACACCAAGCAAGGTCAGGTGTTTCATTACAAGATGGAAAAGATTGAGTATGCCCTAGAACAGCTAGGAAATCCCCAGTTTGCAGTGCCGGTCATTCATGTTGCTGGAACCAATGGCAAGGGATCGACTATTGCCTTTATGCGCCAGCTATTTCAGGCACATGACTTGCGTGTCGGCAGTTTCGTGTCACCCCACATGGTGAGCGTACACGACAGGATTTGTATCGACAGCCAGCCCATTTCTGACCATGATTTTCAGCACTATTTACAGAAAGTCTACGACTTGGAGCAGGAAGTCGCCACTCGTTATGAGCCTTTTCGCTATTTTGAGGTCATGGTGCTCATTATGTTCCTCTATTTCCAGGACCAGCAGCTCGATGTGGCACTAGTAGAGGTGGGCATCGGAGGGCTTTTGGATACGACCAATGTCGTGGCACCAGCCCTAAGCGTGATCACCTCCATCGGCATGGACCATCAGGATTTATTAGGCTCGACTTTAGGGGAAATAGCAGAGCAGAAAGCAGGGATTATCAAGGAAAACGTGCCTGTCGTCCTTGGACCACTTTGTCCAGAAACCACAGCCATCTGTCACCAAATTGCCCTTGATAAACAAGCACCTGTCTACCAATTTGGTCAGGAATTCACCTATAAAGCAGGACAGTTCAGCAATACGGACATCGATCTGTCGGAATTAGTTCTGGGTCTGGCAGGCCATCATCAAGAAGAGAATGCGGCCGTAGCCCTACAAACTTTTATACTCTATATGACCAATATCCAAAAAGATATTCAACCTCAGTTGATTCAACAAGCCCTTGCCCAAACCAGCTGGCCTGGTCGTTTGGAATTGGTTGCTCAAGAGCCAAAAATCTATTTGGACGGAGCCCACAATGTCCCAGCTATCGAACGTTTGGTTGAATTTATTCAGGTTCAAGAAGAGCCTGTTACCATTCTCTTTTCAGCTCTTCGGCGCAAGGACTTTCAAGAAATGCTGGAATTATTGGACGAAAAGTTACCACATATTGCCCTTATATTAACCAGCTTTGCTTATGACGGTGCCTTGTCCGAGGAAAACCGTCAAGGACGAGATTATGTTGAGAACTATCAGCAGTTTATAGAAGACTGGCAATCTAGCGAGCAAGGGATTTTGATTGTCACAGGTTCTCTTTACTTTATCTCAGAAGTTCGTCGGATTTTTAAAAAATGACAATCATTTTGCGAATAAATAGGTATGACACATGCAGAAAAAATAGCATTTCTAAAGGAATTTGAAAAGCTCAAACGCCATACCTTTCGCCAGTTAGAACAGTTTGCAAAAATTTCTAGAACTCCCGATAGGAAATGACATCGGGAGTGCTTTTTGATATAATAAGGAAAGCAAATCCAAGGAGAAGAAAATGACAGAATTAGATGTAGTTTCGGACGTAGTTACTCATCCTGAGGAAACTTATCGGCGTAGTCGTAGAGCATCACGCAGACAGCAAGTGCAACTGAATGGTGAATTTCATGAAAGAGTATTAAAGACAAAGTATTGGCCAGCTCTTGTTTGGAGCTTAGTTTTAAGTGTTTTTAGCGTAGCCAATCCACTGCTAATGCCATTTGCAACCAATATACAAACTCAAAATTTATATGCAGGGATGGCAATGGCAAATGGACAAATCCCTTATGGTGATTTCTTTGGTACAAGCGGGTTATTATTCTACTTACTTGCTTTCTTAGGTCATCTGGGAGGGACTTTCATTATCTTTGGAATCCTCCAGTTTATAGCGTTACTGATAGCGGGAATCTATTTCTATAAGATTGTAGCTTATTTTAGTCAGTCAGAACACCTCGCGACAAGTTCTAGTCATTGGTTCTATGTGTTTATTTTTGCACTTGGTTTTGGAGGGATGTATGCAGAAATGTTTGCTCTTCCGTTTCTTTTGACTAGTGTGTGGTTTCTGGTCCGCTATTTTGAAAATGCAGTGCGTGATGAGGCATTTATCCTCTACGGAATCGATGCGGCATTGGTATTTTTAATTTACCCAAAAAGTCTGATTCTTTGGTTAGTTGCGGGTCTAGTTTTATTTATTTTTAATATCCAACACCGCCAAGTTACTCGAGGAATCTATCAATTATTAGCGACCATTTTTGGTTTTCTTCTGATTCTATATGCGGTAGGTTATTATGCTTTTGAGGCACAGATTCTGGGGACAGCTATTCAACAAACTTTCCTTTATAACTTACAGTTAGACTTTCACCATTCCTATCTATATTTAGCCTTGGCGATTGTGTCTGTATTTTTACTCTTATCTGGATTCTTTAAAAGTTTCATCCAAATGGTGTTTTCTTTCAAACAAGGAAGACATACCTATATCAAAGTTCTCCTATTACTGACTTTCTTAGTTCAATGTGTCTTTATTATTGGGAATGCAAACTTTCAATGGAGCCAACTCATTCTTCTTTTACCGTATGGTTTTGCGATGTCAGTCGTTTACCTGCGTGATGAGGATGTAGAAGATCATCGTGGGTATTTGCGTCGTCAATTCTTCCTTCCATTAGCTATTTGCTTGGGTATTATCGCTCAACCTGCTTATCTTTATTTGGTACAGGGAGATTTGAGAACTGACCGTGAACAAGTTGCCAATTACATTGGTGAACAAACGAAAGATTCGGATAAGATTTATGTTTGGGATAATAGCGCAAGTATCTATCTTTCAAGTCAACGTTTATCCGCCGCAACGATTACTACAGCAGAACCCTATCTGAATACTGACGACAATAAAAATAGCTTGATGTATGACATCAATAAAAATGAGGCAAAATTTGTAGTCGTCAATAAGAATTTGCTAATTCTAGATGAAATCAAGACAAATTTAGAATCACAGTACCAGTCTGTTCAGACAACGGATTACTTTACGATTTATCAAAAGAATGAATGATTGCTCAGGCAGTCATTTTTTCTATAGCCTATCTGGGAAAAGGAGGGAAAGTGGATATGTGGTATAATGGAAAAATAAGCATTCGGGAAAAATTATTAAAGAAATGTAGGAGAAATGATGTCACATATTATTGAACTACCAGAAATACTAGCCAACCAGATTGCGGCTGGTGAGGTCATTGAGCGACCAGCCAGTGTGGTTAAGGAGTTGGTGGAAAATTCCATTGACGCAGGGGCTAGTCAGATTGAAATTAGTGTTGAAGAGGCTGGCCTTAAAATGATTCAAATCACGGATAACGGTGAGGGGATTGCCCCTGATGAAGTAGCGCTTGCCCTCCGCCGTCACGCCACCAGTAAGATAAAAAGTCAATCGGATTTGTTTCGTATTCGTACCCTCGGTTTTCGTGGAGAAGCTCTGCCTTCCATTGCTTCTGTCAGTCATATGGTTATTGAGACAGCTACGGCAGACTCTGCACATGGGCTTCATTTGGAGGCCAAAGGCGGTGTCATCGAGAAAGAGGAGCCAGTTAGTCGTCCAGTTGGTACGCAGATTAATGTTTCGGATTTATTTTACAATACCCCTGCTCGTCTCAAATACGTTCGCAGTCAACAGGCTGAATTATCACATATTGTTGATGTTGTAAATCGATTGAGTCTAGCTCATCCGGAAATAGCTTTTGCCTTAGTAAACGAAGGACGAGAATTAATTAGAACTGCAGGGACAGGGAAACTTCGTCAGGCAATTTCAGGGATTTATGGGATTGCTTCTGCCAAAAAAATGGTTGAAATTGAGGCAGAAGACCTGGATTTTCAGATTTCAGGTTACGTTTCCTTGCCAGAGTTGACTCGTGCCAACCGCAACTACATTTCCATTTTCATCAATGGTCGCTATATCAAGAATTTTTTGCTTAATCGAGCGATTTTGGAAGGTTATGGTAGTAAGTTGATGGTTGGACGCTTTCCGCTGGCGGTGATTTCTATTGAGATTGATCCTTATTTGGCTGATGTCAATGTCCATCCGACCAAGCAGGAAGTTCGCATCTCCAAGGAAAAAGAACTCATGACCTTGATTCGAGAGGCGATTAGTCAAGCGCTTAAAGAGCAGGACTTGATACCAGATGCTCTTGAGAATTTAGCTCAGTCAAGTACTCGACCAAAAGTAAAAGCAGAGCAAGGCACCTTACCACTCAAAGAGCCAAAAATCTATTATGATACGATTAAGCAAGACTTCTTCTTAAAACCAGACGTGGTCGCTGAGGATGTCAAACCTCTCGAAGAGGATAGGCAAGAGATTGTTGAGTCGCCTGTCGAAAATAAACCTACATCTGTTCAATTTGCAGAACGTCAGTCGGTGGAATCAGAAGATCAGGAGCATCCTAATCTAAGTGCAAAAGAATTGGCAAAACTGGCAGATAAATTAGACCGTGAGGAAACCTCGACATTTCCAGAGTTAGAATATTTTGGTCAAATGCATGGGACGTATTTATTTGCACAAGGTAAGACAGGACTTTATATCATTGACCAGCATGCCGCACAAGAACGGGTCAAATACGAATACTATCGTGAGAAAATTGGACAGGTTGACAATTCAGCTCAACAGTTATTGGTGCCGTATATTTTTGAATTTCCGCAGAATGATGCCCTTAACCTTGTCCACAAAATGGATGCTCTTCGTCAAGTTGGTGTCAACTTGGAAGAGTATGGTGTCAATCAATTCATCTTGCGTGAACATCCTATTTGGATGAAGGAAGAGGAGATTGAGTCTGGCATCTATGAGATGTGTGACATGTTGCTCTTGACGGATCAGGTGTCAATCAAGCAGTATCGGGCAGAACTGGCTATCATGATGTCTTGTAAACGGTCAATCAAGGCCAACCATGCTTTGGATGATTATTCGGCGCGTGATTTATTGAGACAATTGTCTTACTGCCAAAATCCCTATAATTGCCCGCACGGTCGCCCTGTCTTAGTGCATTTTAGCAAGTCGGACATGGAAAAAATGTTCCGTCGCATTCAGGAAAATCACACGAGTTTGCGTGAATTGGGCAAGTATTAACATAGTTGAAAAAGTTGACACATTAGTAAAGGAAGTATATGTACGACTATATCAAAGGAATTTTAACGAAAATAACTGCAAAATATATTGTGGTAGAAACGTATGGAGTAGGCTATATCTTGCAGGTTGCTAACCCCTACGCCTATTCAGGACAAGTCCAGCAAGAAGTGACTGTCTATACTCATCAGGTGATTCGTGAGGATGCTCATCTGCTTTACGGATTTGCTACAGAAAATGAAAAATCCGTCTTTCTGAGTCTGATTTCAGTATCAGGAATTGGTCCAACAACGGCTCTGGCTATTATTGCTGTCGATGATAATGATGGGCTTGTTCGTGCCATTGAGCAGAAAAACATTACCTACCTGACCAAGTTTCCGAAGATTGGCAAGAAAACAGCCCAGCAGATGATTTTGGACCTGGAAGGCAAGTTTGTTATCAGCGAAGAAGCTGGTCCTGTCCAACCAACAGCTCCTGCCAGTGAAAATATCGCCCTCGAAGAAGCTATGGAGGCTATGGAAGCCCTTGGTTACCGACCAGCCGAACTCAAGAAAATCAAGAAATTCTTCGACGGCACCAATGACACCGCCGAAAACTACATCAAGTCAGCCCTTAAAATGTTGATGAAGTAACGTACCAGTATGATGGTTACTAAAGTAACTCATCATACTACGGCAATCGCTATTTGCGACTTGCCTAGGTACCTTACTAATTCGCCACAAAAATAATGTCGATTTTTGCGGCTCATGTCGTGTCCAGATACAAAGGCGTTAAGCGATACAAAGAGAAAATAGACGGCCGAACAGAAATTTTGTTAGAAAATTTCGTTGTGAGACCTCCGCAATGACAACTAGGTAAAAGGCGAGTTTTGACGAAGCCTTTTGCCAGATGTCAACTGCGTTACTCGGTGATATTTAGGACTTAGAGTTACGATTTGCAAAGTATCGTAGCCGTGTTCGATTACCCTACCAGTACGATGCTTGCTGAATCAAGTAGCTAAAAGTATTAAGTAAACTGTATGTGAAAAGGAGTTTCTATGTCCCGTTGTGCTTGGGTTAATCTAAATAATCCACTTTATATTGCTTACCATGATGATGAATGGGGTAAGCCACTTCACGATGAGCAGGCCCTATTCGAGTTGCTTTGCTTGGAATCCTACCAAGCTGGACTTTCCTGGGAAATTGTTCTCAACAAACGCCAGGCTTTTCGCTCTGCTTTTTTCAACTATGATATTCAAAAGGTTGCGGCCATGATAGATAGCGAGTTAGACGGTCTTCTTGCCAATCCCAACATCATTCGCCACAAGGCAAAGCTGTACGCCACCCGTGCTAATGCCCAGGCCTTTCTTCGAGTACAGGAGGAATTCGGCACGTTTGATACGTATCTTTGGGAATGGGTTAACTTTACATCTATCGACAACCCTGTCAAGTCCTTCCGAGAATTGCCGACCAAGAACGACTTGTCTGAGCGAATTTCAAAAGATTTGAAAAAGCGAGGTTTCAAATTTGTAGGTCCTGTCTGTATTTATTCTTATTTGCAGGCTGCAGGTCTGTTGAATGAACATGAAGAAACTTGTGAGATTGGAAAGAAATTACGAACTAATTAGATGAGCGAGCAATCGCACCCTAGACAGAGGAGGAATATGAAAGCAGAACTAATCGCCGTTGGGACGGAGATTTTGACAGGCCAAATCGTTAATACCAATGCTCAGTTCCTTTCGGAGAAATGTGCAGAGCTGGGAATTGATGTTTATTTCCACACAGCTGTTGGAGATAATGAACAGCGACTATTGTCTGTACTTGAAATTGCAAGTAAACGGAGTGATATGGTCATTTTATGTGGTGGTTTAGGTCCTACTGAAGACGACTTGACTAAGCAAACTTTAGCGACATTTTTGCAAAAAGAGTTGGTTGTTGACGAACTAGCGATGGCAAAATTAGACCGTTTCTTTGCCAGTCGACCAGGTCGTGTTCGCACACCTAATAATGAGCGTCAAGCGCAGATTGTGGAGGGAAGTCGGGCGCTACAGAACCCAGCAGGGTTAGCTGTTGGTGGTATGATTGAGCAAGATGGTGTGACTTATATTGTTTTACCCGGACCACCAAGTGAACTCAAGGCTATGTTTTCTGAGAGTTTGTTACCTTTTTTGACTCAATCTCAGCAGCAACTTTATTCGCGAGTCCTACGCTTTTTTGGCATTGGTGAAAGCCAGTTGGTGACTGTTTTGGCGGACTTGATTGACAAGCAGACAGACCCAACTCTTGCACCCTATGCTAAGGTTGGAGAGGTAACTTTACGCTTGTCCACCAAGGCGACCAGCCAAGAAGAAGCAAATCTACGTTTGAATCAGTTGGAAGAAGAAATCTTACAACATGACAAACTGGCAGACTATTTCTATGCCTACGGAGAGGACAATAGTTTGGTCAAAATGGTAGCGTCTTGTTTGATAGAGAAAAAACAAACTATAGCCATCGTCGAACAGGGGACAGGTGGTCTCTTGCAAGCTGAATTGAGTTTGGCTTTGGCTGATCAGCCGTATTTTAGCGAAGGGAAAGTCATCGGTCAGCTAGGGACAGAATCGGGCTGGCTATCAGAGGAAGTTGACTGCATTCGGCAGGAGCTGCAAGCTGATTTGGGTCTGGCTGTGTCTGTGCTTATCAAGCCTGAGTCGACAGAGGACAACGTACTTGCAAAAGTATATCTCACTTTGGCTATGACCTCGGGTATTTCCCAAAAAGAGATAGATTTAGGTGGTTATTCGTGGCAATACCTTCGCCAGCTTGCTTGTCTGCAGGCCTGGGATTTTGTACGAAACACTTTGTGAAATAGCAGATATTTGCTATAATAGTTTGACTAAGAAAAGAGGAGAAAATCATTGGCTAAGAAACCAGGAAAAAAATTAGAAGATATTACAAAGAAATTTGGCGATGAGCGTAAAAAAGCGCTGGATGATGCCCTAAAATCAATTGAAAAAGATTTTGGTAAGGGTGCTGTCATGCGTCTTGGTGAGCGTGCTGAGCAAAAAGTTCAAGTCATGAGTTCAGGTAGCTTGTCAATCGACATTGCGCTTGGAGCGGGTGGCTATCCGAAGGGACGTATCATTGAGATTTACGGTCCAGAGAGCTCAGGTAAGACAACTGTTGCCCTTCACGCAGTAGCTCAAGCCCAGAAAGATGGCGGTATTGCTGCCTTTATCGATGCGGAGCATGCCTTGGATCCAGCCTATGCAGCAGCTCTTGGTGTCAATATTGATGAGTTGCTCTTGTCACAGCCAGACTCAGGAGAGCAGGGTCTTGAAATTGCAGGCAAGCTGATTGACTCTGGTGCGGTTGACTTGGTTGTTGTTGACTCGGTTGCAGCCCTTGTACCACGTGCAGAAATCGATGGCGATATTGGTGATAGCCACGTTGGTTTGCAGGCTCGTATGATGAGTCAGGCCATGCGTAAACTCGGTGCATCCATTAACAAAACAAAAACAGTAGCTATTTTCATTAACCAATTGCGTGAAAAAGTCGGTGTCATGTTTGGTAACCCTGAAACAACGCCAGGTGGACGTGCGCTTAAATTCTATGCATCTGTCCGTATGGATGTTCGTGGAAACACACAAATCAAAGGAACAGGCGACAAGAAAGATCAAAACGTTGGTAAGGAAACCAAGGTGAAGATTGTGAAAAACAAGGTGGCGCCACCATTTAAAGAAGCTGTTGTTGAAATCATGTACGGTGAAGGAATTTCTCGCACAGGTGAATTGATTGAGATTGGTAGCAACCTCGGTATCATCCAAAAAGCAGGTGCTTGGTATTCATATAATGGAGAGAAAATTGGCCAAGGTTCTGAAAATGCTAAGAAATTCTTAGCAGATAATCCAGCCATCTTTGATGAAATTGACCGCAAGATTCGTGTTCATTATGGTTTGATTGAAGCAGATGGAGTTGAAGAGGTTGCGACCGAAGAAGCTCCTGTTGTTGCGGAAGAGATCCAAGATGTTATCCTAGATCTTGATGGCGGTATTGAATTAGAAGATTAATTCCTAACAAAATAGATTTAATATTGAACCATTGGCGCATATCTATTATAGGTATGTGCGAAATTGTTTAGTATAAGCACGAAAAAGTCTGGAGATTCCAGGCTTTTTTCTAATAAAAACCGAATTTTTACCCTAAAATTTAATGTTTTTCAAAAAATAGGTCTGCAGACCGAGGGAATTTATGATATAATAGTCTATAATGTGCTTAATAAAATGTAGCAAAGGAGTGACTACATGATTAAAATTTATACTGTATCTAGTTGTACTTCTTGTAAGAAAGCGAAAAATTGGTTAAATGCTCACCAATTATCTTATAATGAGCATAATCTTGCGAAGGAAGCCATTACTAAGGAAGAAATCCTAAACATCTTAACAAAAACAGAGAATGGTATTGCAAGTATCGTATCGTCAAAAAACCGTTATGCAAAGAGTCTGGACTTTGATATTGAAGAGTTGAGTGTGAATGAGGTCATTGATTTAATTACCTCTAACCCACGTATTTTGAAGAGTCCAATCTTGATTGACGAGAAACGACTTCAAGTGGGCTATAAAGAAGATGATATACGCGCTTTCTTGCCACGTGCAGTGCGCAATGTTGAAAATGCTCAAGCTCGTATGAGAGCAGCTCTATAAGATGTACAAAAGGACTCTTTTGGGGTTCTTTTTGCGCATTTTTTGAGAATAATTAAAATTTGTGATATAATGTAAAAAATAGGGAAAGAAGGTGTAAGTATGGGATTTACCGAAGAAACCGTTCGTTTTCGCCTAGATGATACAGATAAACAAGAAATCAGCAAAACATTGACTAGTGTTTATCGTTCGCTAGAGGAAAAGGGCTATAATCCGATTAACCAAATCATTGGCTATGTATTAAGTGGGGACCCTGCTTATATTCCTCGCTATAATGATGCCCGCAATCAGATTCGTAAGCATGAACGAGATGAAATCATTGAAGAATTGGTGCGCTACTATTTGAAAGGGAATGGGATTGACCTCTAATGAGAATAATGGGATTAGACGTCGGTTCCAAGACAGTTGGTGTAGCCATTTCAGATCCATTAGGTTTCACGGCCCAAGGGTTGGAAATCATCCCAATCGATGAAGAAAAGGGCGAATTCGGTCTGGAGCGATTGACCGAACTTGTAGAACAGTACAAGGTTGATAAATTTGTTATAGGCTTGCCGAAGAATATGAATAATACTAGTGGCCCACGTGTGGAAGCTAGTCAAGCTTACGGTGATTTATTGACTGAGCGTTATAAACTTCCAGTTGATTATCAGGATGAACGTTTAACAACTGTTGCAGCAGAACGGATGCTGATTGAGCAAGCGGATATCAGCCGAGGAAAACGCAAGAAAGTTATTGATAAATTAGCAGCTCAGCTGATTTTACAAAATTATTTAGATAGAACATTTTAAAGGAGATTCTAATGGCACATCATCATGACCATGAACACGACCACAATCACGACCACAATCACGACGAACGTGAATTGATTACTTTGGTAGACGACCAAGGTAACGAAACACTTTTTGAAATCTTATTGACGATTGACGGTCAAGAAGAGTTTGGTAAGAACTATGTTCTCTTGATTCCTGCAAGTGCAGAAGAAGATGAGAACGGAGAAGTTGAAATCCAAGCCTACTCATACATTGAGAATGAGAATGGCACAGAAGGCGATTTGCAACCTATCCCAGAAGACGCAACAGCAGAATGGGATATGATTGAAGAAGTCTTTAACAGCTTTATGGAAGAGGAATAAAAAGGTCCAGTGGACCTTTTTATCGTGAGCCTGAAAACAAGAAAGTGAATTAAGGTCCAGTGGACCTTTTTATCATGAGCCTGAAAATCAAAAGGGAGGCCAGATGAAAGATAGATCTACAGAAAGAAGTAAGAGGCTGAGTGAGGAATTAGAGAGGCGTCTACTGGCTGATAAAAATATTTTGGTCATATTAGACATAATGGATAGAAGTAATGAAGAATCCTGAAATAAAAGTTTTGGGATTTTTTGAATTTTTGAGTAAAAACTCTTGCAATGAGAAATATAATCTGATAGAATGTTCTAGTGCCGTAAAAATTACGGCTGTAGCTTTGATGCAAGAGGTTGCGACACGCTCGGTTGCATTGCCACGCAACACGTGTTGGTTTTCTTGTGGAGCTAGCCTATTATGTTAAATAGACGAAAAGGAGAAAAAGATGGCAAACAAAAAAATCCGCATCCGCTTGAAAGCGTACGAACACCGTACACTTGATACAGCAGCTGCAAAAATCGTTGAAACTGCAACACGTACAGGTGCTCAAGTAGCAGGTCCAGTTCCACTTCCAACAGAACGTAGCCTCTACACAATCATCCGTGCGACTCACAAGTATAAAGACTCTCGTGAGCAGTTCGAAATGCGTACACACAAACGTTTGATCGACATCATCAACCCAACTCAAAAAACAGTTGATGCGTTGATGAAATTGGATCTTCCAAGTGGTGTAAACGTAGAAATCAAACTTTAATTGATTTTGAGCATAAAAAACGCTCGTTAAAAACTTTTTGACTATAAAATAAGAAAAGGAATATTTTTCTCATGACAAAAGGAATCTTAGGGAAAAAAGTGGGAATGACTCAAATCTTCACTGAATCTGGTGAATTTATCCCTGTTACTGTCATCGAAGCAACTCCAAACGTTGTTCTTCAAGTGAAAACAGTTGAAACTGATGGTTATGCAGCAGTTCAAGTTGGTTTTGATGACAAACGTGAAGTATTGAGCAACAAACCTGCCAAAGGCCATGTAGCTAAAGCTAACACAGCTCCTAAGCGCTTCATTCGTGAATTCAAAAACATTGAAGGCTTGGAAGTTGGACAAGAAATTACAGTTGAAACTTTCGCAGCTGGTGATGTTGTTGATGTAACTGGTACATCTAAAGGTAAAGGTTTCCAAGGTGTTATCAAACGCCATGGTCAATCACGTGGTCCTATGGCTCACGGTTCTCGTTACCACCGTCGTCCAGGTTCTATGGGTCCTGTTGCACCTAACCGTGTATTCAAAGGTAAAAACCTTGCAGGTCGCATGGGCGGCAACCGTGTAACAATTCAAAACCTTGAAGTTGTACAAGTTGTTCCAGAAAAGAACGTTATCCTTATCAAAGGTAACGTACCAGGTGCTAAGAAATCTCTTATCACTATCAAGTCAGCAGTTAAAGCTGGTAAATAATAAGGAAAGGGGAAATCAGTCGAAATGGCAAACGTAACATTATTTGACCAAACTGGTAAACAAGCTGGTGAAGTAGTTCTTAACGATGCGATCTTTGGTATCGAGCCAAACCAAGCAGTTGTATTTGATGTGATCATCAGCCAACGTGCTAGCCTTCGTCAAGGTACTCACGCAGTTAAAAACCGTTCAGCAGTCTCAGGTGGCGGACGCAAACCATGGCGTCAAAAAGGAACTGGACGTGCTCGTCAAGGTTCTATCCGTTCACCACAATGGCGTGGCGGTGGCGTAGTCTTCGGACCAACTCCACGTTCATACGCGTACAAACTTCCACAAAAAGTTCGTCGCTTGGCACTTAAATCTGTTTACTCGGAAAAAGTTGCTGAAAACAAATTTGTAGCTGTTAACTCACTTGAATTCACAGCTCCAAAAACTGCTGAATTTGCAAAAGTACTTGCAGCATTGAGCATTGATTCTAAAGTCCTTGTTATTCTTGAAGAAGGCAACGAATTCGCAGCTCTTTCTGCTCGTAACATCCCAGGAGTTAAAGTTGCAACTGCAACAACTGCAAGCGTACTTGACATCGCAAATGCAGACAAACTTCTTGTAACTCAAGCAGCTATCTCTAAAATTGAGGAGGTTCTTGCATAATGAATTTGTATGATGTTATCAAAAAACCTGTCATCACAGAAAGCTCAATGGGCCAACTCGAAGCAGGCAAGTATGTATTTGAAGTTGACACTCGTGCACACAAACTCTTGATCAAACAAGCTGTTGAAGCTGCATTCGAGGGTGTTAAAGTTGCAAATGTTAACACAATCAACGTGAAACCTAAAACAAAACGCGTAGGTCGTTATGTAGGTCGCACAAACAAAGTGAAAAAAGCAATCATCACATTGGCTGCTGATTCAAAAGCGATCGAATTGTTCGCTACAGCTGACGCTGAATAATCAAAGGAGGAATTAACGTGGGTATTAAAGTTTATAAACCAACGACAAATGGCCGTCGTAACATGACTTCTTTGGACTTCGCTGAAATCACAACAAGCACTCCAGAAAAAAGCTTGCTTGTTGCTTTGAAGAGCAAAACTGGTCGTAACAACAACGGTCGCATCACTGTTCGTCACCAAGGTGGCGGTCACAAACGTTTCTACCGTTTGGTAGACTTCAAACGTAACAAAGATGGCGTTGAAGCAATCGTTAAAACTATCGAGTACGATCCAAACCGTTCAGCAAACATCGCTCTTGTACACTACACAGACGGTGTTAAAGCTTACATCATTGCTCCTAAAGGTCTTGAAGTTGGTCAACGCATCGTTTCAGGTCCAGAAGCAGATATCAAAGTTGGTAACGCACTTCCACTTGCAAACATCCCAGTCGGTACTGTTGTTCACAACATCGAGTTGAAACCAGGTCGCGGTGGTGAGTTGGTTCGTGCTGCTGGTGCATCTGCACAGGTTCTTGGTCAAGAAGGTAAATACGTTCTTGTTCGCCTTCAATCAGGTGAAGTTCGTATGATCCTTGGTACTTGCCGTGCTACTGTTGGTACAGTAGGTAACGAACAACATGGTCTTGTTAACCTTGGTAAAGCAGGTCGTAGCCGTTGGAAAGGTATCCGTCCAACAGTTCGCGGTTCTGTAATGAACCCTAACGATCACCCACACGGTGGTGGTGAAGGTAAAGCACCAGTTGGTCGTAAAGCACCATCTACACCATGGGGTAAACCAGCTCTTGGTTTGAAAACTCGTAACAAGAAAGCTAAATCTGACAAACTTATCGTTCGTCGTCGCAACCAAAAATAATCTAATCTTAGTTGCTTAGCATTCTATATCATCCGCCAACTCGGTAGTCCGCTATTTTGCGGACAAGCCGCTGTGGTACATATTTTAAAGGAGAAAACACTAAAATGGGACGTAGTCTTAAAAAAGGACCTTTCGTCGATGAGCATTTGATGAAAAAAGTTGAAGCTCAAGCAAACGACGAAAAGAAAAAAGTAATTAAAACTTGGTCACGTCGTTCAACGATCTTCCCAAGTTTCATCGGTTATACAATCGCAGTTTACGATGGACGTAAACACGTACCTGTATACATTCAAGAAGACATGGTAGGTCACAAACTTGGTGAATTTGCACCAACTCGTACTTACAAAGGTCATGCTGCTGACGACAAGAAAACTCGTCGTAAATAATTTAGGAGGAAAACACAATGGCAGAAATTACTTCAGCTAAAGCAACTGCTCGCACAGTACGTGTTTCACCTCGTAAATCACGTCTTGTCTTGGATAACATCCGTGGCAAAAGCGTAGCAGACGCAATCGCAATCTTGAAATTCACACCAAACAAAGCTGCAGGCATTATCGAGGGAGTTTTGAACTCAGCAATCGCTAACGCTGAAAACAACTTTGGTTTGGAAAAAGCTAACTTGGTAGTCAGCGAAGCATTCGCAAACGAAGGACCAACGTTGAAACGTTTCCGTCCACGTGCGAAAGGTTCTGCTTCACCAATCAACAAACGCACAGCTCACATCACTGTAGTTGTGGCAGAGAAATAAGGAGGTAAAAACGTGGGTCAAAAAGTACATCCAATTGGTATGCGTGTTGGCATCATCCGTGATTGGGATGCTAAATGGTATGCTGAAAAAGAATACGCGGATTACCTTCATGAAGATCTTGCAATCCGCAACTTTATCAAAAAAGAATTGGCTGATGCGTCAACATCAACAATCGAAATCGAACGTGCTGTAAATAAAGTAATCGTTTCTATCCACACTGCTAAGCCAGGTATGGTTATCGGTAAAGCTGGTAGCAACGTTGATGCACTTCGTGCTCAATTGAACAAATTGACTGGTAAGCAAGTACACATCAACATCATCGAAATCAAACAACCTGATTTGGATGCACACCTTGTTGGTGAGTCAATCGCTCGTCAATTGGAGCAACGTGTGGCATTCCGCCGTGCTCAAAAACAAGCTATCCAACGTGCAATGCGCGCTGGTGCAAAAGGTATCAAAACACAAGTTTCTGGCCGTTTGAACGGTGCTGACATTGCCCGTGCAGAAGGCTACTCAGAAGGAACTGTTCCTCTTCATACACTTCGTGCGGATATCGACTACGCTTGGGAAGAAGCTTTGACAACTTACGGTAAACTTGGTGTTAAAGTATGGATCTACCGTGGTGAAGTTCTTCCAGCTCGTAAAAACACTAAAGGAGGTAAATAACAAATGTTAGTACCTAAACGTGTAAAACACCGTCGTGAATTCCGTGGAAAAATGCGCGGTGAAGCTAAAGGTGGAAAACAAGTAGACTTTGGTCAATACGGTCTTCAAGCAACTACTAGCTCATGGATTACAAACCGCCAAATCGAAGCTGCCCGTATCGCTATGACGCGTTACATGAAACGTGGTGGTAAAGTTTGGATCAAGATCTTCCCACACAAATCATACACTGCTAAAGCTATCGGTGTACGTATGGGTTCTGGTAAAGGTGCTCCTGAAGGTTGGGTAGCTCCAGTTAAACGCGGTAAGGTTATGTTTGAAGTAGCTGGCGTTTCTGAAGAAATCGCTCGCGAAGCATTCCGCCTTGCTGGTCACAAATTGCCAGTTAAAGTTAAATTCGTAAAACGTGAAGCAGAATAAGGAGAAGACATGAAACTTCAAGAAATTAAAGATTTTGTAAAAGAACTTCGTGGCCTTTCTCAAGAAGAACTTGCTAAGAAAGAAAACGAATTGAAGAAAGAACTCTTCGAACTTCGTTTCCAAGCTGCTGCTGGTCAACTTGAGCAAACTGCTCGTTTGAACGAAGTGAAGAAACAAATTGCACGTATCAAAACTGTGCAATCTGAAACTAAATAATAGATTGGGAAAGGAGAATTTCAATGGAACGCAATAATCGTAAAGTTCTTGTTGGACGCGTAGTATCTGACAAAATGGACAAAACAATCACAGTTGTAGTTGAAACAAAACGTAACCACCCAGTCTATGGTAAACGTATTAACTACTCTAAAAAGTACAAAGCTCATGATGAAAACAATGTTGCTAAAGAAGGCGATATCGTTCGTATCATGGAAACTCGCCCACTTTCAGCTACAAAACGTTTCCGTCTTGTAGAAGTTGTGGAAGAGGCAGTTATCATTTAATCAACCTGAAAGGAGAAAATTGACATGATTCAAACAGAAACTCGTTTGAAAGTTGCTGACAACAGTGGCGCACGTGAAATCTTGACAATCAAAGTTCTTGGTGGTTCAGGACGTAAATTCGCGAACATCGGCGACATCATCGTTGCTTCAGTAAAACAAGCTACTCCTGGTGGTGCGGTTAAAAAAGGTGACGTTGTTAAAGCCGTTATCGTTCGTACTAAGACAGGTGCTCGTCGTGCTGATGGTTCATACATCAAATTCGATGAGAATGCTGCAGTTATCATCCGTGAAGACAAAAACCCTCGCGGAACTCGTATCTTTGGCCCAGTGGCACGCGAATTGCGTGATGGCGGTTTCATGAAAATCGTTTCATTGGCACCAGAAGTACTTTAATCAAATAGTTTTAGGAAATTTGTTACAGACTAGGCAGTTTGTTGTAAATAGTACTTGGGTACATCAAAACAAACTAACGAAGTCTGTGACGGATTTAGTAAACTAGAAAACAAACTAAGTCCCCTGGTTAAATCACTAACCAGGGTGCCCATTAGGGCGTAAGAAATCATAGGAGAAATCAAATGTTTGTAAAAAAAGGCGATAAAGTTCGCGTAATCGCTGGTAAAGACAAAGGCGTTGAAGCAGTTGTCGTAACAGCACTTCCAAAAGTAAACAAAGTTATTGTTGAAGGTGTTAACATCGTTAAGAAACACCAAAAACCAAACAGCGAAAACCCTCAAGGCGCTATCGTTGAAAAAGAAGCTCCAATCCATGTGTCAAACGTTCAAGTTCTTGACAAAAATGGTGTTGCAGGACGCGTTGGTTACAAGTTTGTAGACGGCAAAAAAGTTCGCTACAACAAAAAATCAGGCGAAGTGCTTGATTAATCACGAAGGAAAGGAGAAGTATAATGGCAAATCGTTTAAAAGAAAAATATCTTAATGAAGTAGTTCCTGCTTTGACTGAACAATTTAACTATTCTTCAGTTATGGCTGTGCCAAAAGTTGATAAGATCGTTTTGAACATGGGTGTTGGTGACGCTGTTTCTAACGCTAAAAACCTTGAGAAAGCTGCTCAAGAATTGGCTTTGATCTCAGGTCAAAAACCACTTATCACTAAAGCTAAGAAATCAATCGCCGGCTTCCGTCTTCGTGAGGGTGTTGCGATCGGTGCGAAAGTAACTCTTCGTGGCGAACGTATGTATGAGTTCTTGGACAAATTGGTTACAGTTTCACTTCCACGTGTACGTGACTTCCACGGTGTACCAACTAAATCATTTGACGGACGTGGTAACTACACACTTGGTGTGAAAGAGCAATTGATCTTCCCAGAAATCAACTTCGACGATGTTGATAAGACTCGCGGTATGGATATCGTTATCGTTACAACTGCTAACACTGACGAAGAATCACGTGCATTGCTTACTGGCCTTGGTATGCCGTTTGCAAAATAAGAGGGAGAGAATAAATGGCTAAAAAATCAATGATCGCTAAGAACAAACGCCCAGCTAAGTTCTCTACACAAGCTTACACACGCTGTGAAAAATGTGGACGTCCACACTCAGTTTACCGCAAATTCAAATTGTGCCGTGTATGCTTCCGCGACTTGGCTTACCTTGGACAAATTCCTGGCGTAACAAAAGCTTCTTGGTAAGAATAACTTGCTATTCCCTTGCAATTCGTCGTCAGCACTTCTGGCCATACCTCAGTATTGCCTGCGAAGTGCTTCCTAGACTTGCTTAGGACTAGCAACTTATTCTATATATACACTTACTACTTGTCCGCAAGGACATCATTAACTAGCAAGTGATCCAATCAAACTGCTAGTAAGAGGAGAAACAACAAATGGTTATGACTGACCCAATTGCAGATTTTTTGACACGTATTCGTAACGCTAACCAAGCAAAACACGAAGTGCTTGAAGTTCCTGCATCAAACATCAAAAAAGGTATTGCTACAATCCTTAAAAACGAAGGTTTTGTGAAAAACGTTGAATTCATCGAAGATGACAAACAAGGTATCATCCGTGTATTCTTGAAATACGGACCAAACGGTGAAAAAGTTATCACTAACTTGAAACGCGTTTCAAAACCAGGTCTTCGTGTTTACTCAAAACGTGAAGATATTCCAAAAGTTCTTAACGGACTTGGTATCGCAATCATCTCAACATCAGAAGGTCTTTTGACTGACAAACAAGCTCGTCAAAAGAACGTTGGTGGTGAGGTTATCGCATACGTTTGGTAATCTTTTAGCTTCCAATTTCGTCATGTGCCTGTGTTAGAGCGTCTTGGCATACTCGAGTATAGTCTGCGTCGCTCTGCCTTGTCACATTTAGAAATTGAAACCTAAAAGCATGATTGCTTCTCAAATGCGATCATAAAACCTGCTCATTCGAACACGGGCTAAAGTCTGTGTAAAAAAGACAATCCGTCCTCGAAGCTTAGGCTTCTGCGTCAGGATTCCTATTTTTACATTGACTTCTTAACGCCCTCTGTATCATGAGCCCCCGTGAAAACTAGTCGCTAGACGGCTTGATAATTTAACAGGAGAATTAAAAAATATGTCACGTATTGGTAATAAAGTAATTACATTGCCTGCTGGTGTTGAGCTTGCTCAAAACAACGGCGTGGTAACTGTAAAAGGACCTAAAGGGGAATTGACTCGTGAATTCCCAACTGCTATTGAAATCCGTGTGGAAGGTGCAGAAGTAACTCTTCACCGTCCAAACGATTCAAAAGAAATGAAGACTATTCACGGTACTAGCCGTGCTAACCTCAACAACATGGTTGTTGGTGTTTCTGAAGGCTTCAAAAAAGAACTTGAAATGCGTGGTGTCGGTTACCGTGCTCAATTGGCTGGTAACAAATTGACACTTGCTGTTGGTAAATCACATCCAGATGAAGTGGTTGCACCAGAAGGTATCACATTTGAAGTTCCAACACCAACACAAATCGTCGTGTCTGGTATCAACAAAGAAGTTGTTGGTCAAACAGCAGCTTACATCCGTAGCCTTCGCGCTCCTGAGCCATACAAAGGTAAAGGTATCCGCTACGTTGGTGAATTCGTTCGCCGTAAAGAAGGTAAAACAGGTAAATAATAGCTTGCTGAGGTGGCTTAGCCACCTGGCTGACTATTTCTCAAATTGTTTCGTAAGAAACAGAATCATACATTAAGAGGTGAATATTGTGATTTCAAAACCAGATAAAAACAAAATCCGCCAAAAACGCCACCGTCGCGTTCGCGGTAAAATCTCTGGAACTGCTGCTCGCCCACGTTTGAACATTTTCCGTTCTAATACAGGCATCTACGCTCAAGTGATTGATGACGTAGCGGGTGTAACGCTCGCAAGCGCTTCTACTCTTGATAAAGAAGTTTCAAAAGGTACTAAGACAGAACAAGCTGTTGTTGTAGGTAAACTCGTTGCTGAACGCGCGGTAGCTAAAGGTATTTCTGAAGTGGTCTTTGACCGCGGTGGATATCTCTATCACGGACGTGTGAAAGCTTTGGCTGAATCAGCTCGTGAAAACGGATTGAAATTCTAATAGGGAGGACACTAAGAAATGGCATTCAAAGATAACGCAGTTGAAATTGAAGAACGCGTAGTAGCCATCAACCGTGTTACAAAAGTTGTTAAAGGTGGACGTCGTCTTCGTTTTGCAGCTCTTGTGGTTGTTGGTGACCGTAACGGTCGCGTAGGTTTCGGTACTGGTAAAGCTCAAGAAGTACCAGAAGCTATCCGTAAAGCAGTTGAATCTGCTAAGAAAAACATGATTGAAGTACCAATGGTTGGTACAACAATCCCTCACGAAGTTCGCTCAGAATTTGGCGGCGCTCGTGTATTGTTGAAACCTGCTTCAGAAGGTTCTGGGGTTGCTGCCGGTGGTGCAACTCGTGCCGTAATCGAATTGGCAGGTATCGCAGATGTGACTTCTAAGTCACTTGGTTCAAACACACCAATCAACATCGTTCGCGCAACAGTTGAAGGTTTGAAACAATTGAAACGTGCTGAAGAAGTGGCTGCACTTCGTGGCATCTCAGTTTCTGATTTAGCATAAGAAAGGAGATACTCATGGCTCAAATTAAAATCACTTTGACTAAGTCTCCAATCGGTCGCAAACCAGAACAACGTAAAACAGTTGTTGCACTTGGACTTGGTAAATTGAACTCTTCAGTTGTTAAAGAAGATAACCCAGCTATTCTTGGAATGGTTAACGCTATCTCTCATTTGGTAACTGTAGAAGAAGTTAAATAATCTAACAAATAGACTAAGTCGCATAGAGAAATCTTTGCGACTTCTAGTCCATTTTACATATTTACATACAGCGAGTTTGTGGAGGAAGACTCTTGTACTTCACAGGCGCTAGCATATAAAAGAGGAGAAATAATAATGAAACTTCATGAATTACAACCTGCTACAGGTTCTCGTAAAGTCCGCAACCGTGTAGGTCGTGGTACATCATCAGGTAACGGTAAAACATCTGGCCGTGGTCAAAAGGGTCAAAAAGCTCGTAGCGGTGGCGGTGTTCGCCCAGGTTTTGAAGGTGGACAAACTCCATTGTTCCGTCGTCTTCCAAAACGTGGATTTACAAATATCAACGCTAAAGAGTATGCAATCGTTAACCTTGATCAATTGAACGCTTTTGAAGATGGTGCAGAAGTAACACCAGTTGTGCTTATCGAAGCTGGAATCGTTAAAGCTGAAAAATCAGGAATTAAAATTCTTGGTAACGGTGAATTGACGAAGAAATTGACAGTTAAAGCTGCTAAATTCTCTAAATCAGCTGAAGAAGCAATCACTTCTAAAGGTGGCTCAGTAGAAGTCATCTAAGAGGTGACAGCCTATGTTTTTTAAACTTTTAAAAGATGCCTTAAAGGTAAAATTGGTACGTAGTAAAATTCTATTTACTATCTTTATCCTTTTTGTCTTCCGCGTAGGAACCCACATTACAGTACCAGGAGTAAACGCAAAGAGTCTTGAAGCCTTGTCAAATGTTCCATTTTTGAACATGTTGAGCTTGGTTTCGGGAAATGCTATGCGTAATTTCTCAGTTTTCGCACTAGGGGTTAGTCCTTATATTACAGCTTCCATCATTGTTCAACTTTTGCAAATGGATATTTTACCTAAATTTGTTGAATGGGGTAAGCAAGGTGAAGTTGGTCGTCGTAAACTGAATCAGGCAACACGCTACATTTCTTTGGTACTGGCATTTGTTCAATCTATTGGTATTACAGCGGGCTTTAATGCCTTGTCTGGTGCAAAATTGACCAATATGCCATTAAATTGGCAAACATATTTGTTGATTGGATCAATTTTGACAACAGGTTCGATTATTGTAACCTGGTTGGGGGAACAAATTTCTGAAAAGGGCTATGGTAATGGTACATCAATGATCATCTTTGCGGGTATCATTTCATCACTACCAGGAACTTTTCACGAGATTTACATTGATCGCTTTGTTAATATTGAATCAAGTCGTTTGGGGGAGTCAGCAATCTTTGTTGCTGCACTCGTCGTATTAATATTCTTTGTTGTGTATTTTACAACTTTTGTACAACAAGCAGAATATAAATTACCAATTCAATATACAAAACGTGCACAAGGAGCACCTTCTAGCTCATATTTACCGCTGAAATTGAATCCAGCAGGAGTTATTCCCGTAATCTTTGCAGGCTCAATCACTGCAGTTCCAACTTCTTTGATTCAATATTTCGCAAGTCAAAATAAGAGTGCCGGGTGGTTATTGACGGTTCAGGAATACTTTGATTATTCAACTGCTAAAGGTATGATTGTATATGCAGGTTTAATTATTGCCTTTACATTCTTCTACACCTTTGTTCAAGTAAATCCTGAGAAGACTGCAGAAAGCCTTCAGAAAAGTGCAGCCTATATCCATGGAGTTCGTCCTGGTAATGGCACTGAACAGTTTTTGTCAAAATTATTGACAAGATTGGCAGTAATCGGTGCACTCTTCTTGAGTTTTGTAGCTTTGTTGCCTATCCTTGCGCAAAATCTCTTTGGGCTTTCTTCAAGCATTGCGTTCCTTGGTACAAGTTTGATTATCGTAATCTCTACAAGTATCGAAGGCATCAAGCAATTAGAAGGCTACCTTCTTAAGAGAAAATATGTAGGTTTCTTAGAAATTACAGAATAGAATATAGGTTGACCTAGTCAACCTTCTATTTTGTTTTTAGATAAGTTTGTCAATAATGGCAAATTTATGTGAAAACAAAATAAGGAGTTTGTCATGAATCTTTTAATTATGGGTTTACCAGGTGCTGGTAAAGGGACACAAGCGGCCAAGATTGTTGAGAAATTCAATGTTGCTCATATTTCAACAGGAGATATGTTCCGTGCAGCAATGGCCAATCAGACTGAAATGGGTATTCTTGCCAAGTCGTACATCGATAAGGGGGACCTCGTTCCCGATGAAGTTACTAATGGCATTGTCAAAGAACGTTTGGTTCAGGATGACATCAAGGAAAAAGGCTTTTTGCTAGATGGCTATCCTCGTACGATTGAACAAGCCCATGCCTTGGATGAAAATTTGGCTGACTTAGGAATTGAGTTGCAAGGTGTTATCAATATTGAGATTGATCCTTCAAAATTGGTAGAGCGTCTCAGCGGTCGTATTATTCATAAAGAAACCGGAGAGACTTTCCACAAAGTATTCAATCCACCTGTTGGAGACTACAAAGAGGAAGACTTCTATCAACGTGAAGATGACAAGCCAGAATCTGTCAAACGTCGTTTAGAAGTCAATATCGCACAAGGACAGCCAATCATTGATCATTATCGTGCAAAAGGGCTGGTCCATGATATTGAAGGAGACCAAGACATTGACCTTGTTTTCCAAGCAATTGATACAGTACTATCAAAATTGCAATAAACTAATAGATTTGGCTTGCATTTTTTATACAAAGATGATAAAATAGCCTAGTCTGACTTATAATTGTTACCTCTGTGTTCAGAGGACATCAAATCGATATTTAGAGAGGGGTTACTTTTGCATGGCAAAAGAAGATGTGATTGAAATTGAAGGCAAAGTAGTCGATACAATGCCAAATGCTATGTTTACTGTTGAGTTGGAGAACGGACACCAAGTCCTTGCAACTGTTTCAGGTAAAATCCGTAAAAACTACATTCGTATTTTGGTCGGTGACCGCGTAACTGTTGAGCTTAGTCCATACGACTTGACACGTGGACGTATCACATACCGCTTTAAATAGTCGAAATACTTGGAGGGATTAAACATGAAAGTAAGACCATCGGTCAAACCAATTTGCGAATACTGCAAAGTTATTCGTCGTAATGGTCGTGTTATGGTGATTTGCCCAGCAAACCCTAAACACAAGCAACGTCAAGGTTAAGAAATAGAAAGGAGAAAACATGGCTCGTATTGCTGGAGTTGACATTCCAAATGACAAACGTGTAGTTATTTCATTAACTTATGTTTATGGTATCGGTCTTGCAACATCTAAAAAAATTCTTGCAGCTGCAGGTATTTCAGAAGATGTACGCGTGAAAGATTTGACATCAGATCAAGAAGATGCTATTCGTCGTGAAGTTGATGCAATCAAAGTTGAAGGTGACCTCCGTCGTGAAGTTAACTTGAACATCAAACGTTTGATGGAAATCGGTTCATACCGTGGTATCCGTCACCGTCGTGGACTTCCTGTCCGTGGACAAAACACTAAAAACAATGCCCGCACTCGTAAAGGTAAAGCTGTTGCGATTGCAGGTAAGAAAAAATAATATAGGAGGTAGAAAAATTGGCTAAACCAACACGTAAACGTCGTGTGAAAAAGAATATCGAATCTGGTATTGCTCATATTCACGCTACATTTAATAACACTATTGTTATGATTACTGATGTGCATGGTAACGCTATTGCTTGGTCATCAGCTGGTGCTCTTGGTTTCAAAGGTTCTCGTAAATCTACACCATTCGCAGCTCAAATGGCTTCAGAAGCAGCTGCTAAATCTGCACAAGAACACGGTCTTAAAACAGTTGAAGTTACCGTTAAAGGCCCAGGTTCAGGTCGTGAGTCTGCTATCCGCGCTCTTGCTGCCGCTGGTCTTGAAGTAACAGCAATTCGTGATGTGACTCCTGTACCACACAATGGTGCTCGTCCTCCAAAACGTCGCCGTGTATAATCATACATTCCATACACAGCTTTTCGTTTAAGAGGGAGTAAGAAATGATTGAGTTTGAAAAACCAACAATAACAAAAATTGATGAAAATAAAGATTACGGCAGATTTGTGATCGAACCATTAGAACGTGGTTACGGTACAACTCTTGGTAACTCTCTTCGTCGTGTACTTCTTGCCTCACTTCCAGGTGCTGCAGTAACATCAATTAAAATTGATGGTGTACTCCACGAATTCGACACAGTTCCAGGTGTTCGTGAAGATGTTATGCAAATTATTCTTAACATCAAAGGCATTGCTGTAAAATCTTATGTCGAAGACGAAAAGAAAATTGAACTTGATGTAGTAGGTCCAGCTGAAGTAACAGCAGGAGACATTCTTACAGATAGTGACATTGAAATTGTAAACCCTGACCATTATCTCTTTACCATTGCTGATGGTGCCACTTTTAAAGCTGTTTTGACTGTCAATTCAGGTCGTGGTTATGTACCAGCTGAGGGTAATAAGAAAGATGATGCACCAGTGGGAACACTTGCTGTAGATTCTATCTATACGCCAGTGAAGAAAGTCAATTATCAAGTTGAACCAGCTCGTGTTGGTAGCAACGATGGTTTTGACAAATTAACACTTGAAATCAACACAAATGGCACCATTATTCCAGAAGATGCTTTAGGTCTTTCTGCACGCATTTTGATGGAGCACTTAGGTCTCTTCACTGACTTGACTGAAGTTGCAAAATCTGCAGAAGTGATGAAAGAAGCTGAAGTGGCTTCAGATGATCGTATGCTTGATCGTACGATTGAAGAATTGGATCTATCTGTTCGCTCATATAACTGTCTGAAACGTGCAGGCATCAATACTGTATTCGACTTGACAGAGAAAACTGAGCCAGAAATGATGAAAGTGCGCAATCTTGGTCGCAAGAGTCTTGAAGAAGTTAAAGTTAAATTGGCTGATCTTGGTCTAGGATTGAAAAAAGATAAATAATATAGGAGGAAATCATGGCATACCGTAAACTAGGACGCACTAGCTCACAACGTAAAGCAATGTTGCGCGATTTGACAACTGACCTTTTGATCAACGAATCAATCGTTACAACTGAAGCTCGTGCTAAAGAAATCCGTAAAACAGTTGAAAAAATGATCACACTTGGTAAACGTGGTGATTTGCACGCACGTCGTCAAGCAGCAGCATTTGTTCGTAACGAAATTGCATCTGAAAACTATGATGAAGCAACTGATAAGTACACTTCTACTACAGCACTTCAAAAATTGTTCTCTGAAATTGCACCTCGTTATGCAGAACGTAATGGTGGATATACTCGTATCCTCAAAACTGAACCACGTCGTGGTGATGCTGCACCAATGGCAATTATTGAACTTGTATAAGATCATCAATTTTGTTGAGTGTTATGATGATGGAATCCTATTCTGATTCTTAGTCTAGCTCTGGTCTACCGCTGAGCTTGTCTCAGCGGTAACACTCATCATGTTGATTGGACGCTTGTTTACGAAATTACTCTAAGATAGAATAATTTCGTAAGCAGGCGTTTTTATTTTACTCAAAAATTTTGATATACTTATAAAATGAATAGAGAAGATAGAATATCCATAGGCAATTGTTTTGAAGAATACTATTTTGCTAACATTAAAGAAAAGCCAGAATTGTTTATAGGTGTAGAATTAGAATATCCGATAGTTAATATCTCAGGGAAAGCAACTTCTATTCAAGTCGCTACAGATATGATGCGACACATTTCTAATCAAAATGGATTTACAATCATCAAAAGAGATGATAGAGGAAATCCGATAGAACTCCAGCACGAGTCGGGAGACCTCATACTATTTGAAGTCACGTATAATACACTAGAATTTGCATTCGCAAAAGCAAAAAATATTGGTAGTGTAGAAGAGCGTCATAAAGAATATCTAGCGAATATTCAACATTATTTGCGCCAAAATGGACATGAATTGCAGGGGTTAGGGATAAATCCCAATTGGGAAAATAATGACAATAGACCGGTAGATACGGGCCGATATAGGATGTTGATGAACTATCTCAAGCTAGGAGAAGGCAAACCTAATATGCATCCCTATACTAGATATGCTGGCTTTATTTGCGGAAATCAAGTGCAGTTTGATGTGAGTCGAAAATCCTTTTTACGAGTCATTAATGCGTTTAACAAAATTGAGGCAGCGAAGGCGTTTTTGTTTGCAAATTCACCATTCGACCAGATAGATGATATGGCCCTTACTAGGGATTATTTTTGGGAATATTCAATGCATGGCCTCTTAAAGAATAACGTTGGTATCTACTCAGAGGAATTTCATACTGAGGCAGAATATCGTCAATACCAAGAAGAGTCCGCAATGTTTTATGTCATCAGGGATAACTGTTATTATTATTTTAAACCAATTACTGTCAAATCTTTTTTTGAGCAAGAAAAATTTGCAGCGTATTCAGAAACTGGCGAGATATGTTACTTTGTTCCGAAAGCAGATGATTTCAAAAACCATCGCTCATACCACTATCAGGAGCTTACCAAGCGAGGAACTATTGAATTTCGAAGTACATGTACACAACCATTTGAAACAACATTTGCTCCCATAGCCTTTCATTTAGGTCTGCTCGCCAATCTCGTGAAATTGGAAGAAATTCTAGAAAGTACAGAGTTTTTTATAGAATTTGGCAGAGATTATTCAAAGCTACGTAGACAATTTTCGAGAAAAAAACTGTCTGATTTAGAACAAAGAATGGTGAAAGATTTTTCTAAGACATTATTAGATTGTGCACATGAAGCTCTCCTTTTGAGAGGATACAGTGAAGAAAAATATTTAACTCCACTGTACACTTCATTAATTGATGACTCTGGGGCACTGTGACAGTCTACTAAAATATGAGTAGGTAGCCATAGATTTTTACAAAAAACATAGATACTGTTGCAAGAAATTGATATACTGCAGGCATACGAAGAAAATATACAATCTCCGATTAGTATACCGCTCAGTTTTTCATAAAAAAATCTAAAAAATCCCCAAAAACCGGTTGACAATGTGTATAAGTCGTGATAGAATAACTGAGTTGTCTCTTGAGGGGCTAGTCAATAGCGGAATGAAAAAAAGTTTCAAAAAAGTGTTGACAAGTTCAGTAGAAGATGATAGAATAATTGAGTTGTCTCTTGGAGGAATTGTTTAACAGCGAAACGAAAAAAAGTTTCAAAAAAGTGTTGACAAAGTTTCTAAGAAATGATAAACTAAGATAGTTGTCGCGAGAGCGCGATAACGAACAAGACCTTTGAAAATTAAAGAAGACGAACCAAACGTGCAGGGTGATTTATCTAAGGATAAATCGTCAATGACAAAACAAAACAATAAAACGGAAAGCTAGTGATAGCTTGAGTTTGAATC
>NZ_JAIJZP010000013.1:0-6102 GCF_019754175.1 Streptococcus sp. 2018162
ACTCTAAGACATCTACGAGGGTATCGCTGATCTCAAAGGCTGTCGCATCAGTTGGTACCGCACTGGTGATATGGTAGGTGAAGCTTTCTTCACGTGTTGCCAAGTCCGCACGGTCCGCTCCATTTACGTCCTTGACAATCGGTGGATTCTCTGGACTTGGTGGAGTGACGGTTACTGGTTCTGACGTTACTTTTGGTTTATTATCAACCGTAATATTCGCAACGTTAGGAACTTTGACTGCTCCATCTGTAATGTAGTCTGACAAGTTGACATTAGCACGAATCTTAGCTTTAAATGTCACCACGACTGCCTGACCTTGAAGTTTAGAAAGTTGATCTGACGTCAAGTTGATCGTCAAGTTTTGGTTTTCTGTCTTCACAGTTGTGTCCTGTGTGACATCTTTATCACCAATCTTAACAACGACTTCGCCCTTACCATCTGCTCCCGCAAACTCTAGAACATCCTTCAGTTCGTCAGTGATTTCGAATTTCTTCGCATCAGTTGGAACCTGAGTAGAAATGCTGTATTCAAACGTTTGGTCACGGTTTGTCAAGTTCTCATGAGCTTGACCGTTAACCTTCTTATCTACTGTCGGTGTTGGTGGAGTTGGTGGGGTGACGGTTACTGGTTCTGACGTTACTTTTGGTTTATTATCAACCGTAATATTCGCAACGTTAGGAACCTTGACTGCTCCATCTGTAATGTAGTCTGACAAGTTGACATTAGCGCGAATCTTAGCTTTAAATGTCACCACGACTGCCTGACCTTGAAGTTTAGAAAGTTGATCTGACGTCAAGTTGATCGTCAAGTTTTGGTTTTCTGTCTTCACAGTTGTGTCCTGTGTGACATCTTTATCACCAATCTTAACAACGACTTCGCCCTTACCATCTGCTCCCGCAAACTCTAGAACATCCTTCAGTTCGTCAGTGATTTCGAATTTCTTCGCATCAGTTGGAACCTGAGTAGAAATGCTGTATTCAAACGTTTGGTCACGGTTTGTCAAGTTCTCATGAGCTTGACCGTTAACCTTCTTATCTACTGTCGGTGTTGGTGGAGTTGGTGGGGTGACGGTTACTTCATTAGATTCTTTAGGATTATTGTTCAGAATATACTTAGCTGTATTCGGAATAAGCGTTGTTCCAGTTTGAACATACTTATCTGCTGACAGGTTTGCATCTCCTCTAATCTTAGCATTAAAGGTAACAACTATTGGCTTACCTGCATCATTTGTAAGTTGCTCTTTCGTGAACTTAATACCTAAATTACGTCCGACAGCTGATACTTCAACTGCATCTGTAACCACTGTATCTGCAATTTTAACAACTACATCACCTTGGTTTCCTGCAAATTCAAGTGCCTCATCCAACTCATCAGTGATTTCAAACGTGTCGGCACCTTTAGGAACCGTTGATTTGATTGTGTATTCGAACACCTCATCACGCTTCGTTAAGTCAGCGTGTTGTTTCCCATTGACTTGTTTTTCAATAAGTGGTGGTGGAGTAACAATAACTGGTGGAGTCGGCGGAGTTTCTTTTTCACCTGTGCTAGACGGATCACGGTAGTAGACTTTTGCCTCATTAGGAATCTGTGCAAAGGCTGTACCAGATTTCACTTTAGCAGGAATCGTTAAATGAACTGTCTCGCCTCCAGATAATAATGCAAAACTACCTGGTTTGATTGCTGCTGTTACAGTACGTGTAGCCGCATCGTAACTTACATCAAAATGTTGACTTAATTCTGCATTGACAAATGGTTGTGCTCCATCTTTAAGTTCAAGACGTTCATCCAAGACGTCAACAATCTTGTATGACTTATAAGCGCTGATATTATCAGGCAATTTTGTCTTAATATCAAACGTGAAATCTTCACTCTCTTGGAGAACGTTGTGTTCATCCTTCGCATCGTTGATTTTCTTGCTGATTCCTGGCTCTTTTGGAGTCACATATACAATATTAGAGGTTTGTGGTTTCCCGTTCAGCACTACTTGTGCTTCGTTAGGAACCTTGATTTCGCCATTCACAACATACTTAGCTAAATTCGCATTATCTCGAATTTTTGCCTTGATTCCAATTCTAACCACAGCTGGTTGAGTGTAGTTAGCCGTCGCTCGACGAATCTCCAAATTCAAACGTGCATTGACATCAGCTTTAACCAAGTTCAAAGCAACGGACTGCTTGTTGGCATCAATAGCCAATTTCCCTGACAATGTTGTACTTGGGGTATCGTTAATAAATACCTCTGCCGAGATAACCTCTAGCTCAGGAACTAGGGTATCTGAAATAGAGTAGGTATCAAACAAACCTGGCCATGAAGACTCCACATTATAGTAGAATTCTTGCGACCTATTTTCTAGATACTCTTGTGAGTTTCCAGGTTTATAACCTGCTTCCTTATTTGGAACACTTTGAACATCTTTTTTGATGTCTGTTTCCACAGGAGGTTTAACATAGACAGTATTTGAACGACGTGTCTTAGCTTCCTCATCTTCCGGATTATTTGTCTTACCGTTCCATACAATGTTTGCTTGGTTTAGGATACCCAAACCATCATTCTCTTGTAAAATTTGACGATAAACAACCGGATTGTTCGCATTCGAATATTGATCCTTAATACGCACCTTCACATGAAGAGTATATTGCTTGAATTTGTGAGCTCCATACTTACCTTCATTCACATACTGAGTCTGTGTTCCAGGCGCTTCCGGAATATCCGCAACAACAATCGTTCGTTGATTACCTAGGGCATCGTTCCCTGTGGTCGTTCGAATGTTGAAATTATTTAGACGTTGGCCATCTTGACCTGTCACATAAGCATCGACATACTCTAAACGATAGTCTAGCTTGTCGATCAACATAGGATTTGCTTCGAAGTTCAATGGCGCATTATTCATGCGATAAAGAACTTGGTACGTAAAGTCTTCGCTAAATGTACTCAAATTAGCAGCGTATGACTTTTTACCTTTTACAACTGGATCATCCAACTGACCTGTATCATTAGATTGATCCGCATCTGTGATAGATTTCGTTGCACTTGGGTAACAGTATTTCAAGTCAGTAACTTGAACAGTGGTTGGATCCTTAGAACCAATCAAATCACTTACATAGTCACCAACCTTAAAGCGTCCAGTCAACTGACCGACTGTTTCGGTCTTAGTTTCTGGTTGGTAGCCATCGGCAGGATCTGTTTCCTCATCTTCTGATAGAGCCGCATCTTCTGCCGCTGTCTTAGTCAAGTCGTATTCAAACGAGTTTTTACCAGGATTAAAGACGCTGTCTGGTACAGAAATCGTTACTTTAGTCCCTTCTTGGGTAACGGTACCTTTGATTTCTGTGTTCTCGTTCGTTACTGTCTCAACAACCTTCTTGCCATTGATGGTAACACTATTAACTTTATAACCATCCGTAACCGTAAAGTCACCAACAATATTTTCTTTAGTCAAAGCAGACGTAACAGCTTTCAAGATTTTTGTTGAGAAAGCGTTAATGTCATTTTGCTCATTGACATAGAAGGAAACATTTTCACCATTAATTTCTTTATCTGGCGAACTAACTGATTTCAAAGCTTCTTCAAAAACTTCACGTACAGAACGATCATCTCCGGTATTAATTCCCGCTCGTGCAAAAACATCTCTATTTAGATAAGTATCCCAATATGCTCCTGATGTTACAAACTGTGATTGATCTTCCCAGAAGCCAACAACAACTGTACCATCTGCACCGACCGATTGCTTGATACGATTACCAGCTTCTTTCAATTCATTTGCTCGAGCTATATAATTCTGACCAAACTCACCTAAAAAAGTATATCCTAGATATCCTGCGTAGTTGTATAAGGCGTCATAGTCCGTTCTCCCTGAACGAAGCATAGATACCAAATGTTGCATACGATAAACACTTAAATCTAAATATTTTGTTCCGTTAACATCATGTACGTTCGCAACACCATCCGTAATCAGTAAGAAGACTGTCTTACGGTTATTGGCCATGCCTCCGCCCTGAAGCTTCGCAGTATTATACTGGGCTAAAATCTGGTCAATAGCTGGAACAGTAGGCGTCAATCCTCCTACAGTAAACCCATTGATATAATTATCAATTTGTTGCTTGCTAGATAGAAGACTTCCTCCTGTGGATGTAAAGCGATATCCATTCTGCGCTACGGTTCGTCCCAATGTTGTAAAATTCGAATCCGAAGTAGCGACATTATTCGAATCAGCAGCATCAAACAAACGATAACCATCCGCACCACCATATGATGCTACCATAACTCGGTCTGTGGTTTTAGGATCATCCGTGAAAACTAGTCGCGGATTTTTCTCATCGTATTGATCAGCTGCTACTGGAGTCGTCAAATCAATCAAGGCGTCTTTTACATTACGAATTGTATTTGTAAAAGATCCACTCGCATCCTGCAAGATTACCAAGTCAATTGGCTGACGTGGTAATCCCCAGTTCACTTCTTGCTTTGTTTCAATCTTAATCGCACAACCTTTTTGCGAGACGGTTGTGGTTACTCCATCTGTGGTCGTTGAACCTAAGTCGGCGGCCTGGATATTCGGGACGGAAGTTATAAGCATACCTAGTTGTGATAGCAACACTGAGAACATCATAAACAGATGTCTCAGCCTTCGATACTTTTTCATAACTATTAAAAGTTCCTTTCTAGATAAATCCCCCTACGCTCACCAACAATCGTATTATTGTTGTTTGCGTTTTTTAATAAATGCCACCCCCATCATAACGAAACCAACAAATGTCATCCAAATAGATGTAGACACTCGCTCTCCCGTTTCTGGAAGCACCGTTTTATTTTTATCATTTTGTGAGGTTTTAGGTTTGGTTACCGTTTCCTCATTTTTTTGAACATCGTTCTTGATTGAAGGAGCTACTTTCTTCGTACCAACCTTAATCACTTCATTCACAGCTGGAGTTGTAACGCTATCGCTCTTAACTTCACGACCTGTTTCCACTCCATCTGTCTTCGTTACGGTATAGACGATTGTACGAACACCGGCCTTACCAGCTACGGATACAACTTCCTTACCTTCTTCAAGGGTAGGATCGTTCTCACGAACTGTCTCATAAGCAACAGCTTCTGTCTCCGTTACTTCTTCTGTTGTGATGACTGGTGCTTTCTTCGTACCAACCTTGATCACTTCGTTCACAGCTGGAGTTGTAATAGTGTCGCTCTTAACTTCACGACCTGTTTCTACTCCATCTGTCTTCGTTACGGTATAGACGATTGTACGGACACCGGCCTTACCAGCTACGGATACGACTTCCTTACCTTCTTCAAGAGTAGGATCGTCTTCACGAACTGTCTCATAAGCAACAGCTTCTGTCTCCGTTACTTCTTCTGTTGTGATGACTGGGGCTTTCTTCGTACCAACTTTAATCACTTCGTTCACAGCTGGAGTTGTAATAGTGTCGCTCTTAACTTCACGACCTGTTTCTACTCCATCTGTCTTCGTTACGGTATAGACGATTGTACGGACACCGGCCTTACCAGCTACGGATACGACTTCCTTACCTTCTTCAAGGGTAGGATCGTTCTCACGAACTGTCTCATAAGCAACAGCTTCTGTCTCCGTTACTTCTTCTGTTGTGATGACTGGTGCTTTCTTAGTACCAACCTTAATCACTTCGTTCACAGCTGGAGTTGTAATAGTGTCGCTCTTAACTTCACGACCTGTTTCTACTCCATCTGTCTTCGTTACGGTATAGACGATTGTACGAACACCGGCTTGTCCTGGTGTCACAACTGCTTCCTTACCTTCTTCAAGAGTAGGATCGTCTTCACGAACTGTCTCATAAGCAACAGCTTCTGTCTCCGTTACTTCTTCTGTTGTGATGACTGGGGCTTTCTTCGTACCAACCTTAATCACTTCATTTACAGCTGGAGTTGTAATAGTGTCGCTCTTAACTTCACGACCTGTTTCTACTCCATCTGTCTTCGTTACGGTATAGACGATTGTACGAACACCGGCCTTACCAGCTACGGATACGACTTCCTTACCTTCTTCAAGAGTAGGATCGTCTTCACGAACTGTCTCATAAGCAACAGCTTCTGTCTCCGTTACTTCTTCTGTTGTGATGACTGGGGCTT
>NZ_JAIJZP010000013.1:6112-52285 GCF_019754175.1 Streptococcus sp. 2018162
GATTGTACGAACACCGGCCTTACCAGCTACGGATACGACTTCCTTACCTTCTTCAAGAGTAGGATCGTCTTCACGAACTGTCTCATAAGCAACAGCTTCTGTCTCCGTTACTTCTTCTGTTGTGATGCCTGGAACTTTCTTCGTACCAACCTTAATCACTTCGTTCACAGCTGGAGTTGTAACGCTATCGCTCTTAACAACACGACTTGTTTCTACTCCATCTGTCTTCGTTACGGTATAGACGATTGTACGAACACCGGCCTTACCAGCTACGGATACGACTTCCTTACCTTCTTCAAGAGTAGGATCGTCTTCACGAACTGTCTCATAAGCAACAGCTTCTGTCTCCGTTACTTCTTCTGTTGTGATGCCTGGAACTTTCTTCGTACCAACCTTAATCACTTCGTTCACAGCTGGAGTTGTAACGCTATCGCTCTTAACAACACGACTTGTTTCTACTCCATCTGTCTTCGTTACTGTGTAGACGATTGTACGAACACCAGCCTTACCAGCTACGGATACGACTTCCTTACCTTCTTCAAGGGTAGGATCGTTCTCACGAACTGTCTCATAAGGAACGGCTTTGGTCTCCGTTACTTCTTCTGTTGTGATGCCTGGAACTTTCTTCGTACCAACTTTAATCACTTCATTCACAGCTGGAGTTGTAACGCTGTCGCTCTTAACAACACGACTTGTTTCTACTCCATCTGTCTTCGTTACGGTATAGACGATTGTACGGACACCGGCCTTACCAGCTACGGATACGACTTCCTTACCTTCTTCAAGGGTAGGATCGTTCTCACGAACTGTCTCATAAGGAACGGCTTTGGTCTCCGTTACTTCTTCTGTTGTGATGACTGGTGCTTTCTTCGTACCAACCTTAATCACTTCATTCACAGCTGGAGTTGTAACGCTATCGCTCTTAACAACACGACTTGTTTCTACTCCATCTGTCTTCGTCACAGTATAGACGATTGTACGGACACCAGCCTTACCAGCTACGGATACAACTTCCTTACCTTCTTCAAGGGTAGGATCGTTCTCACGAACTGTCTCATAAGGAACGGCTTTGGTCTCCGTTACTTCTTCTGTTGTGATGACTGGTGCTTTCTTCGTACCAACCTTAATCACTTCATTCACAGCTGGAGTTGTAATGCTATCGCTCTTAACAACACGACTTGTTTCTACTCCATCTGTCTTCGTTACTGTATAGACAATTGTGCGAACACCGGCCTTACCAGCTACGGATACGACTTCCTTACCTTCTTCAAGGGTAGGATCGTTCTCACGAATTGTCTCATAAGGAACAGCTTTGGTCTCTGTCTCTTCTTCAAGAGTAATTACAGAAACAACTGTTTTCTTCGTACCAACCTTAATCACTTCATTTACAGCTGGAGTTGTAACGCTATCGCTCTTAACAACGCGACCTGTTTCTACTCCATCTGTCTTTGTCACAGTATAGACGATTGTACGAACACCTACTTGTCCCGGCGTCGCAACTTCTTCCTTACCTTCTTCAAGGTTCGGATCTTTTATCCGAATGGTTTCATACGGCTCTTCTTTCGTCTCTGTCACTTCTTCTGTTGTGATAACAGGAGATGGTGGCTGAACAGTTCCACTCAATTGAGCGCGGATTGCCTCAATACGAGCTTGGAGTTTTGCTCTTTCTGCGGAGTTTTTTACATTACTCACCGCAGCGATACTAGTAGCATACCCCCCCATAGCATCGGATTCTGTAAACAAATAGTCAGCAGTATCCTTATCGCCATCTGCAAGCGAAGCTTCTATTTCAGACAAATAGCCTGAAATCTTTTTAATTAAAGCAAGCTGCTCTGCATCTGGAAGTTCTTCATCTTCTCCTGGAGGAGTTTCCCCGGGTGGAAGATCGTTGGCATTGACTACCGTCGAACCGATCAACATTACATTGTTAAACCACGGCAACGGGTTCAACAAACTTGCAATGAGAGCAAGTCCAACGAGTCCTTGGAACCTTTTACTTCTCATAAAATTTCCCCTTTTCATAATATTTTAGGAATTTAAATATCCCAAATAATTATAGCGTTTATATAGAGAAAAATCAATAAAAAACAAAACTTAGGTGACTTTTATAAAGCCTATAGCTACACGTTTTCAATCTATTTTCATCTGTTTTTTGTCTGTTTTTTAACACATTTCTTTGAAACTTTAAATATTTATATATATGTATATTGATATACGTTTTTTTCTTGCAAAATAGATAGAATAAATACCCACATTCCTCTTAAATGATGTAGCTCTCCAGCAAAAATAAAAAGACAAAAATCCTGCATAAACACATCAAACATGATAGACAGAACAAGTTTTCTCTCTTGAAATTCCACACTGAATCTCAAACAAGCAAAAAGGCAGCAGAAGCTGCCTGGGTTAGCAATTATGCATTGCCACCGTTTTTCTTAATGATTTCATCTTGTACAGATTTTGGTACATCTTCGTAGTGGTCAAATACCATCATGAAGGTACCGCGACCTTGTGTTGCTGAACGGAGTACAGTTGCGTAACCGAACATTTCAGCAAGTGGCACATATGCACGAACGATTTGTGTGTTACCACGAGCTTCCATACCGTCAACGCGACCACGACGTGCAGTAACGTGACCCATAACGTCACCAAGGTTATCTTCTGGTGCAGTGATGGTTACAAGCATCATTGGCTCAAGGATAGTTGGTTGAGCTGTTTTCGCTGCTTCTTTAAGGGCAAGAGATGCTGCCACTTTGAAGGCTGTTTCAGATGAGTCGACATCGTGGTATGAACCATCGTAAAGCTTAGCTTTCACGTCAACGATTGGGTAACCAGCAAGAACACCGTTAGCCATAGATTCTACGAGACCTTTTTCAACCGCTGGGATGAATTCACGTGGAACCACACCACCGACGATAGCATTCTCGAACTCGAAACCTTTACCTTCTTCGTTTGGTGTGAATTCAATCCAAACATCACCGAATTGACCTTTACCACCAGACTGGCGTTTGAAGAAACCACGAGCTTGTGTAGAAGCGCGGAATGTTTCACGGTATGATACTTGAGGAGCACCTACGTTTGCTTCAACCTTGAATTCACGACGCATACGGTCAACAAGGACATCCAAGTGCAACTCACCCATACCAGAGATAACTGTTTCACCAGTTTCAACGTTTGTTTCAACGCGGAATGTTGGATCTTCTTCAGCCAATTTAGAAAGGGCAATACCCATCTTGTCTTGGTCAGCTTTAGACTTAGGCTCAACCATCAATTGGATAACTGGTTCTGGAACGTGGATTGACTCAAGGATGATTTTTGCTTTTTCATCTGTCAATGAGTCACCAGTTGTAGTATCTTTCAAACCAACCGCAGCGGCGATGTCACCTGCATAAACAGTTTCAATTTCTTGACGGCTGTTTGCATGCATTTGAAGAATACGTCCGATACGCTCACGTTTACCTTTAGAAGTGTTCAATACATATGAACCGCTGTTAAGGACACCTGAATATACACGGAAGAATGTCAAACGACCTACGAATGGGTCAGTCATGATCTTGAAGGCAAGAGCTGCAAATGGCTCTTCGTCTGATGCATGACGCTCTTCTTCAGCATCTGTATCTGGGTTAACACCTTTAATAGCAGGGATGTCAAGCGGGCTTGGAAGGTAGTCGATAACCGCATCAAGCATCAACTGAACACCTTTGTTTTTGAAGGCTGAACCACACAATACTGGGAAGAATTCAACGTTGATAGTTGCTTTACGGATAGCAGCTTTCAATTCTTCGTTTGTGATTTCTTCACCTTCAAGGTATTTCATCATCAATTCTTCATCAGTTTCAGCAACTGCTTCAACCAATTTTTCACGGTATTCTTCAGCTTGCTCAAGGTATTCAGCTGGAATATCTTCTTCAAGAATATCTGTACCAAGGTCGTTAGTATAGATTTCAGCTTTCATCTTGATCAAGTCGATGATACCACGGAACTCATCTTCAGAACCGATTGGCAATTGGATTGGATGAGCATTTGCTTGAAGACGCTCATGAAGTGTGCTTACTGAGTAAAGGAAGTCAGCACCGATTTTATCCATTTTGTTAGCGAATACGATACGTGGAACACCGTATTCAGTTGCTTGACGCCATACTGTTTCAGTTTGTGGCTCAACACCTGATTGTGAGTCAAGAACGGTTACCGCACCATCAAGAACGCGAAGTGAACGTTGTACTTCGATTGTGAAGTCCACGTGTCCTGGTGTGTCGATGATGTTTACACGGTGGTTATTCCATTGAGCTGTTGTCGCAGCAGATGTGATAGTGATACCACGCTCTTGCTCTTGCTCCATCCAGTCCATTTGTGATGCACCTTCGTGAGTTTCACCGATTTTGTGGATTTTACCAGTGTAGTAAAGAATACGCTCAGTTGTCGTTGTTTTACCCGCGTCAACGTGCGCCATGATACCGATATTACGAGTTTTTTCTAATGAAAATTCGCGTGCCATGAGGTTTGTTCTCCTATATTTTTAGTTTTCTATTCTGATTATACCATATTTTAAGAAAAGCGAGTGGGCAAATCCCACCCGCTTGATTTCTTACTAATGGTGTGAAGTGGTTGAGGCAAGCCTCAATCCGATTTTTGATGGTTGAACGAAGTTCGTTCAACTAATTGAGTTCAACTGACAGTTTATGTTAAACGCAGAACTGAACTCGAACGGCCTGCTGGCAACGAAAAAAGATAAATCTCATTGAATGCAAAAGCATTCTGCTTCGATTTCCTATTTTTCGTCGGCAGGCACGTTCTCTGTATCTTAATCTTACCAGCGGAAGTGTGCGAATGCGCGGTTTGCTTCTGCCATTTTGTGAGTATCTTCACGTTTCTTAACAGCTGCACCTGTGTTGTTTGCTGCATCCATGATTTCTTTCGCAAGGCGATCAATCATAGTGTGCTCACCACGGTTACGAGCGATTGTTACCAACCAACGAAGACCAAGTGTTGTACGACGCTCTGGACGAACTTCAACTGGGACTTGGTAGTTAGAACCACCGACACGACGTGCACGTACTTCAAGTACAGGCATGATGTTTTCCATTGCTGTTTCAAATACTTCAAGTGCATCGTTACCAGTTGCTTCTTTGATTTGATCAAAAGCACCGTAAACGATTGATGCAGCAGTACCACGTTTACCGTCCAACATAACACGGTTAATCAAACGAGTTACCAATTTTGAGTTATACAATGGATCTGGCAATACTTCGCGCTTAGGCGCTTGATTTTTACGACTCATTTATATTTCCCCTTTCTTAGCCTTTTGGACGTTTAGTACCGTATTTAGAACGGCCTTGCTTACGATCGTTAACACCTGCAGTATCAAGTGCACCACGAACGATATGGTAACGTACCCCTGGAAGGTCTTTTACACGTCCACCACGAAGAAGAACAACGCTGTGCTCTTGCAAGTTGTGACCGATACCTGGGATGTAAGCAGTAACCTCGATAAGGTTGCTCAAACGTACACGAGCAAATTTACGAAGGGCTGAGTTAGGTTTTTTAGGTGTCATTGTTCCGACACGAGTTGCAACACCGCGTTTTTGTGGTGATGAAACATTTGTTTGAACTTTTTTACGGCTGTTGTAACCAACGTTCAAAGCTGGTGATTTAGATTTTTCTACTTTAGACTTACGTGGTTTACGTACCAACTGGTTAATTGTAGGCATCTACATTCTCCTGTATATATTTTTTATTTTTGGTGATAGGGCATTGGTGACAACCCCTATCTGTGTGTACTTTTGCAACATTTGTCAGCACGTCCCTGTACACTCTTGAGAGACCAAAAGTAAAAAGTACCGTCTAATATAGTACCACATCCCAAGCCCATTGTCAAATAGATATGTTTGAAATTTTCAAGAAAAAACACAGCCAATCAGCTGTGTCATTTTGCTATTTCTTAGTAGCCCATACCCATTCCATCCATACCTTGTGGCATAGCTGGAGCGGCTGGTTCTGGTTTGTTGGCAACGACTGCTTCAGTTGTCAAAATCAAGCTGGCTACGGAAGCCGCATTTTGAAGAGCTGAACGTGTTACTTTAACAGGGTCAATGATACCTGCATCCATCATGTTGACCCATTCGCCTGTCGCTGCGTTAAAGCCAGTGCCAAGTTCTGAATTCTTCAGTTTATCAATGATAACCGAACCTTCATAACCTGCGTTATAGGCAATCTGACGCACAGGCTCTTCCAAGGCACGAAGGACAATATTGCGTCCTGTTTCATCGTCGCCTTTCAACTCCAATTTCGCTACGCTATCAATAACATTGACAAGGGCTGTACCACCACCGGCAACGATTCCTTCTTCAACTGCGGCACGTGTTGCGTTGAGGGCATCTTCGATACGGAGTTTCATTTCTTTCAACTCAGTCTCCGTAGCGGCACCGACTTTGATAACTGCAACACCGCCTGATAATTTGGCCAGACGCTCTTGCAATTTTTCACGGTCAAATTCTGAAGTTGTTCCCTCAATTTGTGACTTGATAACAGCGACACGGTTGGCAATGGCTTCTGGATTTCCAGCACCTTCAACAATGGTTGTACCATCTTTGTCGACCACAACTTTGGCAGCCTGACCAAGTGCTTCAATGGTCGCATCTTTCAAGTCCAAACCAAGGTCTTCTGTAATCACTGTACCGCCAGTCAAGATAGCGATGTCTTCCAGCATAGCTTTACGACGGTCACCAAATCCTGGCGCCTTAACAGCAACAACGTTAAATGTACCACGAATCTTGTTGAGAACAAGGGTAGGAAGCGCTTCGCCATCCACATCGTCAGCAATAATCAACAATGGACGATTGGTTTGGAGAATGCTTTCCAAAAGTGGCAAAATATCCTGGATGTGAGAAATTTTCTTATCGGTAATCAAGATGAATGGATTTTCAAGTTCAGCCACCATCTTTTCATTATCTGTCACCATGTATTGTGACAGATAACCACGGTCGAATTGCATACCTTCAACCACATCCAATTCTGTTTCCATACCGCGAGATTCTTCAATGGTGATAACGCCGTCTGTTCCCACGCGCTCCATAGCTTCTGAAATGTATTCACCAACTTTTTCAGAACGGGAAGATACCGCTGCTACCTGAGCAATTTCAGCTTTATTCGATACAGGACTTGCTTGTGCTTTCAAAGCTTCAACTGCAGTTGCAACTGCTGCTTCAATCCCACGACGGATACCGATTGGGTTGGCACCTGCAGTTACGTTTTTCAAGCCTTCGCGAACAATCGCTTGTGTCAAAACAGTGGCAGTTGTTGTACCGTCACCAGCAATGTCATTGGTTTTTGAAGCCACTTCGGATACCAACTTAGCACCCATATTTTCAAAATGGTCTTCCAACTCGATTTCTTTAGCAATGGTTACACCGTCGTTTGTAATGAGTGGTGAACCGTAAGCTTTTTCCAAGACAACATTGCGACCTTTAGGACCCAAGGTTACTTTGACCGTATCAGCCAAAATATCGACACCACGGACCATGCTCTCTCGTGCATCTGCTGCAAATTTAATTTCTTTTGCCATTTTCCTACCTCTATTCTACAATTGCCAAAATGTCTGCTTCACGGATGATGTGAACGGTTTGGTCTCCGTCTTTAACTTCCAATCCTGCATGAGCATCAATCAAAACAGTATCTCCAACTGCCACTGCTGGGGCAACCAAGTCACCATTCAAGGTACGAATCCCTTGTCCGATCGCTAGGACACTTGCTTCTTTTGTCTTTTCTTGACTTGTACCTGCTAGGACAAATCCACCAACTGTTTGTTCTTTTTCTTCAATTTTTACGACGATACGATCGCCCAATGGTTTCAACATGGTATTACCTCCTGGTCTTTTTAGCACTCTTTACCTCCGAGTGCTAATTCACATTTCCTATTGTATCACTTGGTCAAAAATAGTCAAGAAAATTCTATTCCTTTTTCGTGAAAATCCTTCTTAAGTATGAGATAGAATTTACCTATTCATTATTGGTAAACTATGCTATACTATTTTTAAGAAGTTAGGGGGTATTCATGAAATTTTTTAGAGATTTAAAAACAGATTACCTTGAAAGCCGATTTTCAGCCTACGAAAGTTTTGCAGAATGGTTTTTAAAACGTAAATTAGGCTTTTGGGGGAGTGGGAAAGAACTCGACTGGTCAAAAAGAGTTCCCCTCACTTCCAAACAGTAGGTTCGGGCTAAAATAGTCCACTGGACTATTTTACTCCCACGCCCGCACAGCTCAAAAGGTTCAGTGAACCTTTTGAGGTTGGAAATGAAGCGAACTCTGTTCGCAACAGTCGTAAGGTCAGATTTGGAGTGGGAAACACGAATTGCTGAGATTTGCTTCGCAAATCTTATCTCCAACCTTTAACAGTCCACTGGACTGTTAAACCCAATCAACCACTGCGCTGAGATGTTGACACGAACTCTGAGAAGCGAGACTGGACTTTTTGCCCCGTCGCCTATCTACTCTGGCTAGTCTGGATATTTTTCTTTAGCCACCCTCACTACATCATCTTTTTCTTTTATGGCGTTATTTTGTTATCACTGATTGTTATGCTAGTAGAATGGTGGAAATATAGAAAATGAACAGCAAAAAACGCCAACTTTCGTCAGCGTTTTTAAGGAGATATGAAAAATATTTAGGATTGACTATAGTATAGCCTACTTTTCAACATTCTCCATCGGTCTTGGGACCGATATTAAAACGGTAATTCCTCCTCTTCCAGAACCAAGTCAGCTAGGTCATCGCCAGTATTATTTTCTCGCATGGCACGTTGGGCGCGGCTTTCGAGCAACTGGAAGGTATTGCCCAAGATTTCCGTCACATAGTGGTTGCTGCCGTCTTTTTCGTATTTTCGCGTCCGCAATTCACCATCAATAGAAATTAAACTTCCTTTACTACCATAAGAGACAAGTGTTTCCGCCAGTTTTCCCCAGAAAATAACATTGAGAAAATCCGCTTCACGTTCGCCATTTTCTGTTTTGAAACGGCGATTCACAGCAATTGTAACACGAGTCAGATTTTTGCCATTTGGCGTTTGAGTCAGTTCCGGTTGGGCCGTCAAGCGACCGATTGCAATGATTTTATTATACATTTTTTATCCTCCTACTTATTTATTCGTAGGAAAGATGATAAAATGATGAAAAAGGAGAAAAATAGATGAAAAATATCCTTACCGCAAAGCTCCAATCTACCCAATCTTATACCAATCAGGAGCTCAGCTGGTTGTTGGAAAACATCGGTCATCCTGATCCTGCTATACGCGATGAATTGGTTTATGCTAGTTTTTGCCACATCTTTCTAGATGGTTTGATTACAAGAGAACAAGCACAGTCGCTACTACAATTCTCTCAAGAAACCAATCCCCTTTCCCTAGAAAGCTCCACACTAAAACGAAGTTTTACTTGCTTGCTTTACTGTCTTCTGCTGTCTATTGACAATGACCAAGATTCTGAGTACTCTGCATTTTTAAGCACTGACGACCGCGAACTGCTTTTCCAACAGGCCTTGGATTATTTGACGATTGAAGATGACTGGTCTGGCTACGATGAAAAACTCGGCTGGATCCATACCGCTGCCCACGGAGCAGATTTTCTTCTGGCTGCAAGCTGTCATGAGCAATTTCCCAATGATAAAACCGAAGAAGTCTGGCAGGCTATTGTCACTTGTCTAAAGAAACAAAAGCAAGTTTTCTCCGCTGGTGAAGAAATCCGCCTGGCACAGATTCCTGTCTACCTTTTGCTGAATGAGAAAGTAACTAGCCAGGAGCTGGCAGAATGGATTAACAAACTAGACTTTCCCAACCAAGAACCTCTGGACTACTTCCGGTGGCTTAATCTCCAACATTTCCTATCCAGTCTCTACTTCCAACTCAATTCACATCAGGTTTTGACAGAGGAACTCCGACAGGCTATTGAAGGAAAAATTGAAACAGCATAAAAGAATTGGCCATCTGACCAATTCTTCTTTTTCTATCCCTTCCAGTGTTTTACTGGATCAAAGGCTTCTCCGACCACTGCGGAGTCGTCCAATTCGATAATACCACGGACTTGTGGTGCGTTTGGCAGAGCCAATTCACGTGGGCTACACATCATACCAAAGCTATCCTCACCACGCAATTTCCCTGGGAAAATTAGGCTACCGCTCGGCATCATTGCCCCCGGAAGAGCTACAATGGTTTTCAAACCTTGGGCAGCATTTGGCGCACCAGCTACGATTTGCACTGTTTTGTCACCAACATTGACCTGACAGATATTGAGGTGGTCGCTGTCTGGATGAGGAACCAATTCCACAATCTGACCGACTACGAACTTTGGAGCATTGTCGTTGACCAAGCTTTCAGAAAAGCCTTCTTTTGCTAATGCTGCATTCAAGGTCGCAACTTGCTCGTCTGTTAGGAAAACTTGACCATTTCCAGCAAGCTCAACCAAACTTGATGCTTCAAAAATATTCCAAGCCACTGTTTTTCCTGTTTCTTCTAGGAAAACACGCGCCACTTGACCCTTACGTTCAAACTGGACAGCCTGACCCTTGTCCTCAGCAACAATCACCATCAGAACATCGCCAACGTGTTCCTTATTATATGTAAAAATCATTTCTTTTTCATTTCTCCTTTATGCAAATAGACCGGTCAAGCCTTTCCAAAGATTTTCAAAGAAGGCACCGATTTTTTCTAAAATCCCTGAATCTTGTAGATTCTTATAGGCTTCTGAAATTTGTTGCTCCGCCTGTTGCTTGAACTGGTTGAGCTGGGCAGCAACCTCAGCCGAATCAATGGCAGAGGTTTCCTGATAGGCTTTGGCAAAGGTAACCAATTTTGAAACCTCATCTGCTGTGATGACATTTTCCAAACCGTTATTGGCCAAGACATCGTTAATAATAGTATTGATGTCTGATTCGGAAGCTACCTGACCGTTGGACTGTTTGTAGTCGGCAAGAGCAGTCTTGATTTCCGCTACCGCCTTATCCAAAGCCGAACTATCAAAATTGGCGTCACCTGTATGGGCTGTTGCCACTTCATTGACTGTCTCTAGCTCCTGCTGAGCTACTTCGGTTCGGGCTGTATCAACTGTTTCACCATTGGCCGCGAGAGCCTTGTAAACACCTGTCAAAGCAGACTCCCCCGTTACCTGAATCGGAGAAGCTACATCAATCAAGACATCCGTCGCACCAGCTGTAATAGCCGCATTGGCATACTGCGTTTCGGTAATCAAGGTGATGTTCTGTGGCGTCTTAATATCCACCACAACCCCTTTCCCAGCATCCTGCTTTTGCACCAAGACAGATGAATAGAGGGAGGCTGTGTCCGCTCCAGATGTACCTAAATATTGGTCCATATCCGTACCAACAACTACCTGACGACTGACATTATTAACATCTGAAATACCAAATAGATTGTTAACCTCTGTCGCCTGCGCATCTGACAAACCGCCACCATAGACCAGTGTTGGCTTGCCCCATTTTTCATTGATAACATCTGTCTGAATTTCCGCTTGTGCCAGCGGGGCCAAACTTAAACTCAATCCCAGCACCACAGGTGCTAGAAGGATTTTTCCTAATGATTTCTTCATGTTCTTTCCTTTCTTTTGGACATAGCAGAGCTTCTCTGCTAATCTATCTACCCAGTCCAGATAAGAAGTTCATGATTTCTTCCTTGGTCTTGCGATTCTTATCAACAAAACGACCGATTTCCTGACCATTTTCCAAAACAACCAGACTTGGAATGCCTAAAATAGCCCATTCCTGCGCCAAAGACATAAAGTCATCTCGATCCAGTTGCACAAAACGGAAATCTGGAAAAGCCTCTTCGATAGCTGGCAAATGCGGTTTGATATAGTGGCAATCTCCACACCAAGTCGTCACAAATAGAAAAACAGTTGGCTTGCCATCTTCAATCAAGGCAGCTACTTCTTCAAGATTTGTTGGAAAAATCATTTTTCTTCCTCCCTGTATTGAATAGAACCTTGGGTATTTTCAAATAGAAATACCTGTCCCGCCTCCATCACAACCCCTCCGATAAGAGTTGTCTGCGTAGAAGCTGTTTCATCCACATAGACCGTGGCAATCTCTCCTAAATCAGCGAAAAAGTCACGCACCTCCTGCAAGGCCTGTGCTTTTTTACGGTCTTCTTGGATTTTACGGTAAAATTGAGCACTAGCGGTGAGCACACCTGCCCCCAATAAGCCTGCTAGCAAGGCTGTCTTTTTCTTTTTCATGTTGACTATTTTATCATATTTCCTCGGAATTTTCCCCAAAAATGCCATTGGACTTGTGACAGCTGAGACAAACTCGCACCACTTGACAAAAGACTTAAAAATAGATAGAATGGTCTTACAGTGAGAAGTTCGATAATACATCGGCAATCAAAAAGCCCCCAACGTTCCCAGCGTTGAGGGTTTTCTTTTGGAGCGAGACAGAACTCTAATTTAGTAAAATGAGTTCGTTGTCTCGCCCACGCACAGTTGATTAGGTCAGATTTGGAGTGTGAAACACGAACAAATCTACCAATCAACCACTGCGCTGAGATGTTGACACAAACTCTAAGTCATAAATCCCTCTCTATTGTCACGATTGTTGAGCCATCTTTCAAACAAAACTGTTAGAAAACTGACGAACAAAGGTACAAGAAAAACTGTGATATAGTCTTTTAGTTTACTTTTAGTACGAGGCAATGAGCCGCAGACATAACTGAAGTTAGGCAAGGCGAATTAACGAAGTAATAAAAGAAAAACTAAATGACGATAAATGCTTCCCACACTTAACAATCACTCCCCTCTCTATTTTGAGGGGCATTTCTATCCTAGCAAATTTCAATCACTCTCGTCAATACTATCCATATTTTGCCGTATTTTCAAGACAAGTCTAGTTCTTCGTGATAGAATAGTAGTAATCATGTCATGGAGGAAGAAGTATGACTCTTTTTGAAAAAATTAAAGAAGTTACAGAATTGCAAAGCTTACCGGGATTTGAAGGACAGGTTCGCAACCACATCCGCCAGAAAATCACACCGCATGTGGACCGCATTGAAACAGATGGACTAGGTGGAATTTTTGGCATCAAGGATACGGCTGTTGAAAATGCTCCTCGTATCCTAGTGGCTGCACATATGGATGAAGTCGGCTTTATGATTAGCCAAATCAAGCCAGACGGTACTTTCCGTGTTGTCGAGCTAGGGGGTTGGAACCCTCTGGTCGTATCCAGTCAAGCCTTCACGCTTCAACTACAGGACGGTCGGACCATTCCTGCCATTTCAGGTTCAGTGCCTCCCCATCTTTCTCGTGGGGCTAACGCTTCTGGCATGCCTGCCATTGCGGATATTATTTTCGATGCTGGTTTTGCCAATTATGACGAAGCTTGGGCGTTCGGCGTTCGTCCGGGGGATGTCTTAGTTCCCAAAAACGAAACCATTCTAACAGCCAACGGAAAAAATGTCATTTCTAAGGCTTGGGACAACCGCTTCGGTGTTCTTATGGTGACCGAACTACTGGAAAGCCTATCGGGTCAATCTTTGCCAAATCAGTTGATTGCTGGGGCAAATGTGCAAGAAGAGGTTGGCCTACGTGGAGCCCATGCTTCTACAACTAAGTTCAATCCAGATATTTTCCTTGCTGTTGATTGCTCGCCTGCAGGCGATATTTATGGCGACCAAGGAAAAATTGGTGACGGAACGCTACTTCGTTTCTACGACCCAGGTCATATCATGTTAAAAAACATGAAAGACTTCCTCTTGACGACTGCTGAAGAGGCTGGGGTGAAATTCCAATACTACTGCGGTAAAGGTGGAACAGATGCTGGTGCAGCTCACTTGAAAAATCAAGGTGTTCCATCAACGACAATCGGTGTCTGCGCTCGCTACATCCATTCACACCAAACCCTCTACAGCATGGATGACTTCTTAGAGGCCCAAACCTTCTTGCAAGCTATCGTTAAAAAGCTAGATCGCTCAACGGTTGATTTGATAAAAAACTATTAAAACAAAAGACTTTGCTAGGTAGAATGCCCGGCAAAGCCTTTTTTCTATATAGTCGAATGAATTAGCTTTCAGACAAGGAACTGAGGTGCAGATAGTACTAGAGTACGGCAAACCGAAAGTGACGATGTATCAAAGCTAATTCAAATGACTATAAACTCTTCTAAAATGTATTTCCTCACATAGGTAATGAAATAAAGTGAACCTGTAATCAGGTAAAGTTTTTTGGGATTGTCCAAGTCTGCCTGCTCCAACCACTCCTGATAGGTCTGAACTCGTTCATAGCCTGACGGATAATCTTTTAACTGCACTGCACGGAAATCGTCAAAGGTTGTCACGCTAACAGGTCCAAATTGGCTAAGCTGGGACAACATCTGGTCCACAGGCTTGGTATTGATGGCCGCAAAGAGGATTTCAATATCTCTGTCCGCATATTTTTCCTCTAGGAGCTGTGTCAGGACGGCGATGCTTTCATTATTGTGGGCTCCGTCAATCATGAGCCTTGGTTGTATCAATTCTAAGCGGCCCGGCCAGATGGCTTGGGACAAGCCCTGGCTGATGGTTTCATTGGTAATCTTTGGAAAATGAGGTCTGATGAGCTGAGCTGTGGTCACTGCCAAGGCTGCATTTACCTCCTGGTGATGACCCTGCATAAGCAGTGTTAAATCCTCAACTCGGCCGAAGGGGCTTGAAACCGCAAAGCCTGCTCTGCTATTTTCCAAAATAATTTCCCGCCCTACCGCATAGGTCAGACTCTGAAGCTGACGGGCCTGCTCCTCAAATACTGCCAGCACGTCTGGCTGGTCGGTCGCATAAAGGAAGGGAACCCGCTCACGCAAGACAGCAACCTTGTGACGGGCTATAGCAGCGTGGGTCTCTCCCAAAAAAGCCTGATGGTCCAAGCCGATAGAAGGACAAACTACCGCTAGAGGATTAAGGACATTGGTCGCATCATGCAAACCGCCCATGCCCGCCTCCACCAAGAGAATGTCGGGACGCTGGTAGTGAGCAAAGTAGATAAACATAGCCACTACTACAATCTCAAACTCCGAGATGGCACCCAGTCCAGCTGTCTGGTCCAAGTCCTCAATCAAGGGCTGCAAGTCTGTCACAATCCTCGCAAAATCGTCCTCCGAAATCATCTCCTGCTCAAAGACAATCTGCTCTCGAAAATCAATGATAGACGGTGACGTAAAGCGGCCGACGGTGTAATCCGAAAACCGTAAGATAGACTGTAAGGCATTCAAGGTCGAACCCTTGCCATTTGTTCCAACAAAGTGAATAGTCGGCACTTGAAGCTGGGGATTGTCCAAGCGTTCCAAGAGCCAGTTGACACGTGCAACACCGTTTTCTAAATCTGATGCAGGGCGATTCGATAGCCACTGACGAGTTTCTTGATAATCCATGATTCCCTCTCTACAAAAGCAGCAACAGGGGGATGACCTGTTGCTCGATACTGTTTTATTTAATACCCATTAACTTGGCCAATTCAGGTATTTTTTGTAAACTTGGCAAGACAAGCATGGTCACGACAATGCGTAACGGAATTTCAAAAATAGCCTTAATCAAACGACTGCTATACAAGGCAATCCAAGGAGTTCCAAAATGGAAATGGAGGGCAATCGGTGTCATGATAAAGGAAATCACAACCTGAATCAAGACAACTACACCAGCCACATAGAGCCAATCAGCTTTGTTTTTAATATTCAGCGGCTTCTGATAAAAGAACCAGCCGTAGATAAAAGCCGATACCGCCTCAATCAAAATCCAAGTGAAGAGAACAGTTTGCCCGCTAAACAAGACAAAGACTGGGTCTGAAATAGCCGCAAAGACAGCCGCCCAAACCGGACCAGCAATAGCTCCCAAAATAGTATTGGGAATGAAGGTAAACTGGACCTGCAAGGTCTCTGAAATCCGAATGGAGAAATAGTTCTCCACAACCATAACCAAGGCAAGGGTCATCGCAATAGCAGTCAACAACTGCACCGTTAGTTTTGGAATCTTCTTTTCCATAAAAAATGCTCCTTTTTCAAAAAAATGGAGCTGTCGTGTGTATTCGACAGCGGATGCAATGATTTACCGCGCTACTCTTAGCCAGACCCCAATGTTCCTACTCTAGGAGACATCAGATACAAGCAAAGATCAGCTTCGTTATGTGGCAACATCCCATCCACATACACTTGACGCAAACCATCTACTCTGTGCAAATTTCTTTGCCAGTCTATTGTATCACACACTATATATTTTGACCACTTGCTAAAAACTATACCTTTCTAAAGATATAAACTATAAGAGAAACAGGCAGTCTCCGACTGCCTGTTAGTTTTTCTTATTTCAAACGTTCAACTTCACGCGCAATAACCAACTCTTCATCCGTCGGGATAACCAAGACACGAACTTTTGATTCTGGCGTTGAAATATCACCATAGTTACCAAATACATTTTTTGCAGGATCCAACTCAATACCAAACCAAGACAAGCCTGCTATTACATCATTGCGCATAAGCGGTGCATTTTCACCCATACCTGCCGTGAAGACAATAGCATCCGCACCATTCAGAACCGCAAAGTATTGACCAATGAATTTCTTGATACGGTCGATAAAAATGTTATAAGCCAAAACAGCATCTGGGTTCTTAGCTTCCAAACCTGATTCAATGTCACGCATATCGCTTGAATAACCCGATACACCAAGCAAACCTGATTGTTTATTCAGCATGTTAACAACATCCGCAGCATCCTTCAACTCATCAACATTTGCAATCAAGTAAGGAATAATCGCTGGATCAATATCTCCCGAACGAGTACCCATCATTGGACCAGCTAGAGGAGTGAAGCCCATAGAAGTGTCAACTGATTGACCGTGGTAGTTGGCAGTAATAGATACACCATTTCCGATGTGAGCCGTAATCAATTTTAATTCCTCAAGCGGACGTCCCAATACTTTTGCTGCCTCATGCGCTACATAATAGTGGCTAGTTCCGTGAGCTCCGTACTTACGAACCTTGTGGTCGGTATAGTACTTTTGTGGAATCGGATAAAGATAGGCATGCTTTGGCATCGTAGTGTGAAAGGCTGTATCAAAAACAGCTACATTCAAAACTTCTGGTAGTACTTCCTCAAATGCACGCATTGCTGCTACGTGAGCAGGGTTATGAAGCGGTGCCAAAGCACTTAGTTCTTCAATTTGCTCAACCTCTTTTGGTCCAATAACAGCTGATTCTTTGAAAATCTCTCCACCTGCAACAACACGGTGTCCGATACCAGTAATTTCCTCGTAAGCAGCGATGATGTTGTGTTTAAGCAAGTCTTCTAGGAGAATCTTAACCGCAACCGTATGATTAGGAATATCTAAAACTTCACTTTCTTTCTTCCCATCATACTTAACTGTTGAGATGGAATCATTCAAACCGATGCGCTCAATAATCCCTGCTGCTAGTACTGTTTCTTCTGGCATTTGATAAAGTTGCCATTTTAGACTTGAACTACCTGCATTAATTGCAATTGTTTTTGACATATCTTACCTCTTTTAAAGCGTTTTCCTAACTAGTATAACAGATTTTCACTTAAATTGCATTCTCTTGCTTCCAATTTTTGAAATTGAGCATGAACTTCTGAATAGCTTCTGGTTCTTGAAGACTTTGTAAGGGATAAACAAACGGCGCCAACGGTCTTGCAGCTTTCTTTTGCAAGACAAAAATAGACTTGGCCATAGCAGCCTTCCCAAAGAGATTTGGTGGCAGGGCAATCATGGCAACAATATTGGCTTGCTCCTGTAACCAGCCTTTCAGTAAATCGCTTTGCGGACTAGTCAACAAATCATTTGGAGCCAAGAGAATAGCGAATCCATCCTTTTCCAGATATTTGAGGGATTGTTCCATGAGTAAATGATGGGCGTAGGTATGTTCATTTGGACTGGCAACCTGATAACGACTGGCAATCTGGTCATCTGGATAGTAGCCGATAGGCAAATCTCCCAAAATTACTTGACTTTCCTTCAAAATCTGCGGACGTACCGCATCTCCCTGAGCAAAAGAAATATCTGCCTGCATGACATCCGCAATACTTGCCGACAAATCAATCAAGAGGTCGTCCACTTCAATCCCCAAATAATCTAATTCTTTCTGGCTGGCGTTGAGAATAGTCTGAGCTAGATTGCCTGTCCCCGAACCAATTTCCAGAACCGTCACCTTGGAAGTAGCTACTAGTTGGTCCACTAGAAAAGATAGGATAAATCCGATAGAGTCTGGTGTGAACTGGTGATTATACTGCATGGGTTCAGTCTGATTGGCCTTGATGAGTAGGAACTGGAAGGCACGACGCCATTCTTCCTTGGTTAAATCTAGTTGTTTCAAGGTCTTGTTATTATTGACAACAAGATCTGTCTCATGCTGACCAGCTACGTAAGCAGCATTTTGCTCAATCATGGCATCATAGATATTGGTGCCTAGCTGGTTTTGGATAGTCTGTACGTTTTCTAATAGCAGGTCGTAAGCCTGTTCGATCTTTTCAAAATTCATACTCTTATCTTATCAAAAATTCACAGACTTTGCACCAAAAAGAGAGCGAGTCAACTCACCCTCCTTCTGAGGATAGCCCCAAAGGAAATTGATAGGTATACAGACCATCACTTGTTAACTCAACTGCAACCAATAGTTGGTCACCTTTAAGTTGATAACGAGCCTGTCCCTCTCGAAAGGAGACCCTTCCTCCATCCTCCTTCTGCTTAGAACCTGTGGTTAAATTTGCTTCCTTTTTATTCACCGCCGCTCCCGCAACTATTTTTTCTACTTGCAAGTCCTGCTCGACCTTGTCCAAGACCATCTGAGCCATGATATAAGCAGTCGTTTCTTGCCTTGCCACCTGTACCAAGCGACTCTCAGCCTCTTGGCGGTGGAGATAAAACTGAAGCAAAAGACTAAAAACTGCCAGCATCAAAAGGGCATAGAGCAGGATGCCCGCCTTAACTTTTTTCTTTAAAAGCATAGATAAAGGTCCGCTCCTCCCCGTTTTTAAAGCTAAAGTCGATGCGCACCAGCTGGTTTTCTTGGGAAATGGCTGCGCTATCCACCTGATAGAGCATGGGCTGGTAGCCCTGTCCCCTGTCATTTGTTTTCCGAAAATCATCCGACCGTGACTTACCAAAGGCCAAAGCCTGCCCTCCCTTATCAACATAGACCTTGCCATTTTCAACCTTGACCAAGTCAGCCTGGTCCCACTCCGACCGCAATTGACTAGAGAAGATCAACCATTCCTTTTGAACGGTCTGACCTTGATAATGCGCTTCTTGGACCAGCAGTTTTGACAAGCCTTCAAAGACCAGAAGACTACCTGAAAGAATGACTAAGGCTACCAAGCATTCCAAGAGAGTAAAAGCAGGAATTTTACTTTTTAACAACTGATAGAACCTCCTTTCCCTCGTGGAAAACAATGATCTTATCCGCTGTTCGTTGAACCTGAACTGTAACACCGTTTAAGGCTAGGTTATCTTGCTCGGTTTGAACAGCCATCTGTGCTAGATTGAGAATCTCCTGTTGTTCCAATTCCCAAGCCTGTCGCCTACGACCTGCATCCACCGCTGATAAAATCAGGCTGCAAATAGTCACTAGGGTCGCAAGGGCAACCAGACTTTCTAGCAAAATATAAGCCTTATTCTTCTGTTTTCTTATAGCGACCACTCCCTATATATAATTGATACGTGACTGTCTTTCGACTAAGCCGAAAACGAATCTTGGCCAGAGAAGAATTTCCACCATTTTCTTCAAATGTGATGGTCTTCCCTTCCAATACTTCTACATTTCTGGGTACCTGTACAGCCTGATAACCATTGGTCACTTCCTGTCCGCCAATAGCAAGGTTCACTGTTTGATGGGAACTGGCTGCCAATTTCTGACTGTCTTTATAGATGGCCTCAAATTCCCAGAGAAAAATCTCTTCCTGAACAGACCGAAAGGCCGTTTGCACCGTTCCTGACAGGCTGATTGCCAGAAAGCTGATGACAAATAAGGTCAGCAGGCTTTCAAACAGGGTAAAAGCCTTATTTTTTCGCCGTAGCATACTGCTCCGCTTGTTTTGGTGTAATATAACCAGCCTTTTGCAAGTCCTCCACCGTTGCTTCCTTATCATATTCCAATTCATAGAGCTCCATTTGACTCTCTACTACCTTAACAACTGCCGCATCCCCCTTCTTCTGAATAGCATCCTTCTGCTGGCTCAAATTTGGCACAAAAAGGAGCAAGAGCAGGCTAATGATCCCCAAAACGACTAACATCTCCACCAGAGTGAACCCTTTTACCTTCATTTCAATTAATTTTTTCATTTTACAACTCCATATTTTGATAAATCGGCAGCAACATGGCTGCGTAGATGAGAACGACCATTAAGGCCACAAAGAGAAAGACCAGCGGTTGAATCAGCTGCATGGCTCTATTGACCCGAGAGAAAAAGTCCTCCCAACATTCGGCTGCATAGACTGTCAACTCGCTTCCCAACTTGGACTTGACCTGACCATACTCGACAATCAAACTCAGCTCTCGCTTAAAAAAGGCATAGGTCTTAATGTGTTCGTGCAAGCTCTGACCATTGGAAAGCGACTGCTCCAGATCCTGCCCAATCTCCCGAAAGAGCTGCGATTGCTGCTCCTGCATCAAACCCACAATCTGCGGCAGGTCCAAGCCTTGCCCAATCAAACTCCCCCACTCCCTGGCGTAATAGGCCGTCTGATAGGTTTGGATGAGTTTTCCGAAAAATGGCAGAGTTGCTAAGCAGGAAAAGACCCTGATTTTGTTGGTTTTGCGAAACCAAACAAGACCAGCTAAGACCGCCACCAAACTAAGTCCACAGAGGGATAAAAAGATGGTCGGTAGATGATTGATCAGCACGGTCGCTGCATTGCCTTCCTCCAACTGGGGCAGAAGATAATTTTTCAAACCCAGCATAATCAAGAGCAGAAAACCTAGTAAGATAATTGGGTAGGTCGCCACCTCAATCAGCTTTTTACGAACCTTGCTGACATTTTCCAGATAGGACTGGATATGGCTCAAACTGAGGCTGGTATTGCCATGAACTTCTGCCAGAGCCACCTGTGTGACCACCGCATCTGAAAACCGCAAATCCGCCAGCAAACTTGAAAAGGGTTTGCCTGCTAACAGCCCGTCTGACAAGACCTGGGTATAGGGATCTGCCAGAAGCTGACTGCGTTTGAGGAAATCAACAATCTCCCCCAAATGAAAACCACTAGCAAAAAGATTATTGAAAAGCTCAATGACCTTACGCTGGCGAACCAAGGGCAATTTTTTCTGTTTCTGCCTGCCGAAGACTGATATGTCCTGCTGCAAAAAGGCGATCAATTTGCGCATTCCACCGGTCTGCGGAATGGTTTTGGTAATTTCCCTTTGCAAAATCTACTACACCTCCTCCCCCAATCAAACGTTGATAAGCAATACCTTGAAGGGCATTGTTTAACTCCTCAGGACTGACACCTAGTTCTAACATACGGGTATAGACACCTGAAATAGACCTTGCATGAACTGTTGAGAAAACGGTAGCTCCCGTCAGGCTGGCTCGAATGACTGCTCGAGCGGTTTCTGCATCCCGAATCTCACCAATGATGAGCAAGTCTGGTCGATGGCGGAGGGACAGTTTGATCAGATTGTCGTAGGTGGCTCCGATGGCTTCATTGAGCTGGAGTTGCAGCATGTCCTCCTGTTTGATTTCGACAGGATCCTCGATGGTCAAAATCTGCTTGTCTGGGAATTTCAGCCTGGCAAGATGGTACATAAGTGTGGTCTTACCAGAGCCGACTGGACCCGAAAAAAGGTAGAGCCCTCGTCCCTTGATTTCTTCTGCAAGCCGCTCGGCCGCCTCAAACCAGAACTTGAGTTCCTTGTCATTGTCATAGAGCAGGCGGATAACCAGACTTTCCTTGCCACGATAATCACCGACAGTTGATAAGCGAAGTGAAATCTCTCCGCTACCATAATCATAGTCACAGGAACCCTGCTGGCTACGGCGTTTTTCACCAACATTTAAACCTGCTAAAAACTTGAAATGGCTGATAATGGCTGTTACTTCCTCCTCAGCCAAGTCTTGCACAAACTCTCGCTCGTCCATGATACGATGGTAGACTTGATAGCCCTGACCACGAGGAACCAGATAGATGTCACTGACCCTATCTGCCACCGCCTCTTCAATCATCTTTCTTGCTTTTTCTTGAATCATACAACCTCCTCACACTATCAATTCGTAAGGAAACTTGATTTTCCATACTTTTTTGTTAAAATAATAAAAAAGCTTGGAGGTTCTTATGAAAAGATTAAAAAAAGGCGACCACATACGCGTAGTCAGTCCCTCTTCATCTATTGAAAGAATCGGTGGTTTTAAAGCCAATCTTGCTGCCAAGGAAAAACTGGAAGAACTGGGCTTCAAACTCACTTTCTCAGAACATTATTTTGAAAACGATATTTTTGATTCGGCTCCGATTGCCAGTCGTGTTGCGGACTTGGAAGTAGCCTTTGCGGATGAGTCGGTCGATGCCATTCTGACAACCATTGGCGGTGTCAACTGCAACGAACTGCTACCTTATCTGGATTTTGACCTAATCGCCCGCCATCCGAAAATTTTCTGCGGTTATTCGGATACGACCGCCCTGCTCAATGCCATCTACGCCAAGACAGGCATGCAAACCTACATGGGTCCAGCTTATTCAAGCTTCAAAATGGATTTGGGGCAACAGTATCAAACAGAAGCCTGGCTCAAGGCTGTGACACAAGACTCCTATGATTTGACGCCTAGTCCTGAATGGTCTAGCGACGCCTGGTACCTACCAGACGCCCCTCGCACCTTTTACCCAACAGAATGGAAAGTATATAATCCAGGCCAGGCCTCTGGTATTGCCATCGGCGGAAACATCTCAACCCTCAATCTACTGACTGGGACAGAGTTTGCACCCAGACCAGACAAATATATTCTATTTTTAGAAGAGGCGGAAGACGACGATTATCTCATTATCGCTCGTCATTTGACAGCTCTTCTACAAGCCTATCCAAATCCCCAAGCCCTTGTCTTCGGTCGTTTTCCTAAGGAGACCAAGATGACCCAGGAGATTTTGTTGGCGATTTTGGACAAGCACCCTATTCTCAAAAAAGTTCCTGTTCTCTACGATTTGGACTTTGCCCATACCCAGCCTCTGTTTACCATTACCATCGGTGGTCAAGTGGAGCTCGACACCGAAGCCTTTTCTATCAGATTCAGCTAAAAAGGATTGCTCACTAGGGCAATCCTTTTATGAATCATAGTTGACACATTTTCCTTGTCTTAGCTTGCAAGGGCGAACTCGCGGTTGTTGCACCGGTTTAGTAGCAAACCCCGCAGGTAAATTTTCTCTCGCTTCTACCAACATCAGCGAATGATACCGCTGCAAATATTCATCGCATTCCTCACACCAATGCTGGTCTGATTCATCCCAAAAAGCCACCATCGTTCCATTCTTACTTTTCTTCATTGGAAAATCCTCTGATAGCCGTACCCACTCTTTTTGAAAGGCATTCAGTGCATCCTCATAGCGATCAAAAGCAGCCCTACTGGTAACATCCTCTTCCCAACCATCTAAGAACCACCAGGGTTCAAAATCTCCATACATTTTAATAACTTGATACATAATATTACTTCCTTTTTCGTACACATTATATCGAAATTGTATGATTTAAGAAAACATTCTGCTTGTTAATTCCTTATCAAGTCATATATATGTTTCTTTCCGAATATCAAAAAGCACATCCCTCAAAGAGAGATGTGCCATCTTAATTTATTCAGTTACAGCAGCAAGTTCTGCTTCTGCTGCAAGTTCTTCAGCTACTGTGTCTTCAATGATTTCAACTTCATTGATGGCTTGTGGTTCAAGATTACGGTAGCGGGCCATACCTGTACCTGCTGGGATAATCTTACCGATAATAACATTCTCTTTAAGACCGAGAAGGTTATCACGTTTACCACGAATGGCTGCATCTGTAAGAACGCGAGTTGTTTCTTGGAAGGATGCGGCAGACAAGAATGAGTTGGTTTCAAGGGACGCTTTTGTGATACCCATAAGAACTGGACGAGCTGTTGCCGGAATACCACCAGCGATAACCACTTCCGCATTGGCATCTGTAAAGTCGGTAATATCCATGAGGGTACCCATGAGAAGATCTGTATCTCCTGGATCCATGACACGAACTTTACGAAGCATTTGGCGAACCATTACCTCGATGTGCTTGTCGCCGATTTCTACACCCTGGCTACGGTAAACTTTTTGAACTTCAGAAAGAAGGTAAGTTTCAACCGCCAAGACATCACGGACTTCAAGCAAGCGTTTTGGTTGGATAGAACCTTCGGTAAGGGCTGCTCCACGCGCAACTTGGTCACCAACTTCAACCTTCATACGGGCTGTAAATGGAACCACATATTCGCCTTCGCCAGTTTTACCTTTAACAAAGACTTTCTTGGTACGAGTAGAAGCATCTTCTTCAATAGCGATAACTTCACCTTTAACCTCAGTGATAACCGCTTCCCCTTTCGGATTACGGGCTTCAAAGATCTCTTGGACACGAGGAAGACCCTGCGTAATATCGCTGTTTGAGGCTACACCACCCGTGTGGAAGGTACGCATTGTAAGCTGTGTACCAGGTTCACCGATAGATTGAGCTGCAATCGTACCAACTGCTTCACCCACTTCAACCGCATCACCTGTTGCCAAGTTGATACCGTAACAATGACGGCAGACACCGTGACGAGTGTTACATGTAAATACGCTACGGATGGTTACTTGTTCAACACCTGCATTGACAATTTCACGGGCAATATCTTCAGTAATCAATTGGTTTGGACCAATGATAACGGCACCTGTTTCAGGATGTTTAACAGTTTTCTTAGTGTAACGACCTTGCAAACGCTCTTCAAGTGGCTCAATCATTTCCTTGCCATCTGTGATTGAACGGATGTCAAGACCACGGTCTGTTCCACAGTCGTCTTCACGGATAATAACGTCTTGGGCAACGTCAACCAAACGACGAGTCAGATAACCTGAGTCGGCTGTCTTCAAGGCCGTATCCGTCATACCCTTACGGGCACCGTGAGTTGAGAAGAACATTTCCAATACAGAAAGACCTTCACGGAAGTTAGACAAGATAGGCAATTCCATGATACGTCCGTTCGGAGCTGACATCAGACCACGCATACCGGCCAACTGGGAGAAGTTGGAAATGTTACCACGGGCACCAGAGTCCATCATCATAACGATTGGGTTCTTCGGATCTTGTTTTTCAACCAGACGTTTTTCCAATTTTTCCTTAGCTGAACGCCATTCATCTGTAACAGCTGTATAACGCTCATCGTCAGTAATCATACCACGGCGGAATTGTTTCTTGATTTGTTCTACACGTTCGTGAGATTCTTCAATGATTTCAGCCTTGTTGTCGATAACTGGGATATCCGCAATACCCACTGTCAAACCAGCGAGTGTTGAGTGATAATAACCCAAGTCTTTCAAACGGTCAAGCAGAGCTGATGTTTCAGTTGTACGGAAACGCTTGAAGATTTCAGCGATGATGTTACCAAGATTTTTCTTCTTGAATGGTTGGTTGATTGGCAATTCTGCAATAGCAGCCTTGATATCTGATCCTGGTTCCAAGAAGTATTTATCAGGGGTTCCTTCTGTCAAGTTAGCATTGTTTGGCTCTTGCAAGTATGGAAGACCTTCTGGCATAATCGCGTTGAACAAGATTTTTCCGACAGTTGTCATCATGACCTTGTGTTTTTGGTTGTCTTTCCAAGGTTTATCAAGGCTATCTGTTGCAATACCAACACGGGTATGCAAGTGAACATAGCCGTTGCGGTAAGCCATAACAGCCTCATCCGCATCCTTGAAGACCATACCTTCACCTTCACGACCAGCATCTTCCATGGTCAAGTAGTAGTTACCCAAAACCATATCCTGAGATGGTGTTACGACTGGTTTACCATCTTTAGGGTTAAGGATGTGTTCTGCCGCAAGCATAAGGATACGTGCTTCTGCTTGTGCTTCTTCTGACAATGGAACGTGAATCGCCATCTGGTCACCGTCAAAGTCGGCGTTGTAGGCTTCACAGACAAGCGGGTGCAAACGAAGGGCTTTACCATCGATCAGAACTGGCTCAAAAGCCTGGATACCCAAACGGTGAAGGGTAGGTGCGCGGTTCAAAAGAACTGGGTGTTCTTTGATCACTTCTTCCAAAATATCCCAGATACGATCATCCCCACGTTCAATCAAACGTTTTGCAGCTTTTACGTTACCAGCAATATCACGGGCAACGATTTCGCGCATAACAAACGGTTTGAAGAGCTCGATTGCCATTTCACGTGGCACACCACATTGGTACATTTTCAGCGTTGGACCAACGGCGATAACGGAACGTCCTGAGAAGTCAACACGCTTACCAAGCAAGTTTTGACGGAAACGTCCTTGCTTACCTTTAAGCATGTGGCTGAGTGATTTAAGTGGACGGCTACCTGGTCCTGTGATTGGACGACCACGGCGACCGTTATCAATCAAAGCATCCACAGCTTCTTGGAGCATACGTTTTTCATTTTGTACGATAATTCCTGGAGCATTAAGTTCCAAAAGACGTGCCAAACGGTTGTTACGGTTGATAACACGGCGGTAGAGTTCGTTCAAGTCTGATGCGGCAAAACGACCACCATCCAACTGAACCATCGGACGCAAATCTGGTGGAATAACTGGAAGGATATTGAGAATCATCCACTCAGGCTTATTACCAGATTTGTAGAATGCATCCAATACATCCAAACGACGAACTGCTTTAATGCGTTTTTGACCAGAAGCTGTTTTCAATTCTTCTTTCAAAGCTGCGATTTCTTTTGGAAGATCGACTTGTTTCAAGAGGTCTTGAATGGCTTCTGCACCCATTTTAGCAACGAATGAACCATAACCATATTCACGCAAACGCTCACGGTACTCGCGCTCAGTCATGATTGACTTGTGCTCAAGCGGTGTATCTTTCGGATCGATCACCACGTAAGCTGCGAAGTAGATAACTTCTTCCAAGGCACGTGGGCTCATATCCAAGGTCAAGCCCATACGACTTGGAATCCCTTTGAAATACCAAATGTGTGAAATTGGTGCTTTCAACTCAATGTGTCCCATACGTTCACGACGTACTTTTGCACGAGTCACTTCAACACCACAGCGGTCACAAGTAATCCCTTTATAACGGATACGCTTGTATTTACCACATGAACACTCCCAGTCTTTTGTTGGACCAAAGATGACTTCGTCAAAGAGTCCATCACGTTCTGGTTTAAGTGTCCGATAGTTGATTGTTTCAGGTTTTTTAACCTCACCGTAAGACCATGAACGAACCTTACTTGGTGAAGCTAACGTGATTTGCATACTTTTAAATCGATTTACGTCAACCACTAATAATCCCTTTCTTTTCTTGTGAGAGGCTGGATTCCCAGACCTCAAATTCTTGAACAATAATCAGCAGAATGGATAGCTGGTAAGCTATTCCTCTATAAATCAGACGATGGAAGACCGTTGGTCCTTATCTCTTTCAGTTCTGAGATTTGGACCAACTTGTTCCATCCATTCTCATTATTCTTTGCCTTCTGCTTCTTCTGCTGCAAAGGCTGCGGCTGCGTCAGCTGCGGCTTTTGCACGTGCTTTTTCAAGATCATCTACGTGGATGATGTCATCATCTTCACCTTCATCAAGGTCACGCAATTCTACTTCATTGTTGTCTTCATCAAGGACACGCATATCCAAACCAAGTGATTGCAATTCTTTGACAAGAACGCGGAATGATTCTGGAACACCTGGTTTTGGAATTGGTTTACCTTTGGTGATGGCTTCATAGGCTTTAAGACGGCCTGTCACATCATCTGACTTGTAAGTCAAGATTTCTTGAAGGACGTTTGAAGCACCGTAGGCTTCAAGGGCCCAAACCTCCATCTCACCGAAACGCTGACCACCAAACTGAGCCTTACCTCCGAGTGGCTGTTGGGTAACGAGTGAGTATGGTCCGACTGAGCGGGCGTGAAGTTTATCATCAACCATGTGGTGAAGCTTGATCATGTACATGACACCGACAGATACACGGTTGTCAAATGGCTCACCTGTACGTCCATCGTAAAGAATGGTTTTGGCATCTGAATCCATACCTGCTTCTTTAACAGTTGACCAGAGGTCTTCTGAACTTGCACCATCGAAAACTGGTGTTGCGATATGGATGCCCAAGTTGCGAGCCGCCATACCCAAGTGAAGTTCCATAACCTGACCGATGTTCATACGTGATGGCACCCCAAGTGGGTTCAACATGATGTCAACTGGTGTTCCGTCTGGAAGATATGGCATATCCTCAACAGGTACAATACGTGAAACGACACCCTTGTTACCGTGACGACCGGCCATCTTATCTCCAACCTTGATCTTACGTTTTTGAGCGATGTAAACACGAACCAACATGTTAACACCTGATTGCAATTCATCACCGTTGGCACGAGTAAAGATTTTCACATCACGAACGACACCATCGGCACCGTGAGGTACACGAAGAGATGTATCACGTACTTCACGTGACTTGTCACCGAAGATTGCGTGCAAGAGGCGCTCTTCAGCAGAAAGATCTTTTTCACCTTTTGGTGTGACTTTACCAACAAGAATGTCGCCCTCTTTAACTTCCGCACCGATACGGATAATACCCATTTCATCCAAGTTGCGAAGAGCATCTTCACCAACGTTTGGAATTTCGCGAGTGATTTCTTCAGGGCCTAACTTGGTATCGCGTGTTTCTGATTCGTATTCTTCCAAGTGAACAGATGTATAGACATCGTCTTTCACAAGGCGTTCAGACATGATAACCGCATCCTCGAAGTTGTAACCTTCCCACGTCATGTAGGCAACGATAGGGTTTTGACCAAGAGCCATTTCCCCATTTTCCATAGAAGGTCCATCTGCGATGAAGTCGCCTTTTTCTACGATGTCGCCCAATTTTACAAGGGTACGTTGGTTGTAGGCAGTACCAGAGTTTGAACGACGGAATTTAGAAATGTGGTAGACATCAAGCGATCCATCCTCACGACGCACTTCTACCTTGTCCGCATCTGCGTAGACAACCTTACCATCGTGTTGAGCGATGATTGCTGCACCTGAGTCGTGGGCAGCCTGGTATTCCATACCAGTACCAACGTAAGGTGCTTTTGGATCAATCAATGGAACAGCCTGACGTTGCATGTTGGCACCCATGAGGGCGCGGTTGGAGTCATCGTTTTCCAAGAAAGGAATACATGCTGTCGCAACGGCAACTACCTGCTTAGGAGAAACATCCATGAAATCTGCTGAATCTGCTGGGAACTCTTGGTTGTTACCTTGGTGACGTCCCATTACAATCTTATCAACGAAACGGTTGTTTTCATCAAGAGGTGATGTTGATTGTGCTACGATGTAGGCATCTTCTTCATCCGCTGTCAACCAAACGATTTCGTTTGTAACTGTACCAGTTGCACGGTCGATCTTGCGGTATGGTGTTTGGATGAAACCATACTTGTTGAGGTGTCCGTAAGAAGACAAGTTGTTGATCAAACCGATGTTAGGTCCCTCAGGCGTTTCAATCGGACACATACGACCATAGTGAGTGTAGTGAACGTCTCGAACCTCATAACCAGCACGGTCACGAGTCAAACCACCAGGTCCCAAGGCTGACAAACGGCGTTTGTGAGACAACTCAGAAAGTGGGTTGTGTTGGTCCATGAACTGTGACAACTGTGATGAACCAAAGAATTCTTTGATTGCGGCTGTAACAGGACGGATATTGATGATTTGTTGTGGCGTCAATACTTCATTGTCTTGAACAGACATACGCTCACGCAAGTTACGTTCCATACGAGTCAAACCGATACGTACTTGGTTAGCAAGCAATTCACCAACGGCACGAATACGACGGTTACCCAAGTGGTCAATATCATCTACACGACCAAGACCCTCAGCCAAGTTGAGGAAGTAGCTCATTTCAGCCAAGATATCCGCAGGTGTTACTGTACGTACGTTTTCTGCTGGATTCGCATTACCAATCACCGTCACAACACGTTCTGGATCCTTAGGAGCTACAATCTTGAATTTCTGTAAAAGAACTGGCTCAAGAAGAACAGCGTTGTCATTTGGAATATATTCTACCAAGTTGAGCTCATCGAATTGTGCTTCTACTTTTTCAAGCACATCACGACTCAATACAGTACCAGCTTCCAAGACGATTTCGCCTGTCTCACCGTTAATCACATGCTCAGCAAGTGTTTGGTTGAGCAAACGAGTACGAAGGTTGAGTTTTTTATTGATTTTATAACGACCAACAGGTGCCAAGTCGTAACGACGTGGATCAAAGAAACGAGCTGTCAAAAGACTACGAGAGCTTTCAGCTGTCTTTGGTTCACCTGGACGAAGGCGCTCATAGATTTCCTTAAGTGCTTCATCTGTACGAGAATCTGCTGGGTTTTTATGAATATCTTTTTCGATGGTATTGCGAACCAATTCGCTATCACCGAAGATGTCAAAGATTTCATCATCGCCTGAGAAACCAAGCGCACGAACAAGCGTTGTGAATGGAATCTTACGCGTACGGTCAATACGAGTGTAGGCAATGTCTTTTGAATCTGTTTCCAATTCCAACCAAGCTCCACGGTTAGGGATAACCGTTGAACCATAACCTACTTTACCGTTCTTATCTACTTTATCATTGAAGTAGACACCTGGTGAACGAACCAACTGAGAAACGATGATACGCTCTGCACCGTTGATGATGAAGGTACCCATTTCAGTCATGATTGGAAACTCACCGAAGAAGACTTCTTGCGTCTTGATCTCGCCAGTTTCTTTATTCACCAGACGGAAAGTTACATAAATTGGAGCTGAGTAGTTCGCATCATGCGCACGCGCCTCTTCCAATGTATATTTAGGTTCTTTCAATTCATAACCAACGAATTCCAATTCCATGGTATCCGTAAAGTTTGAAACTGGAAGTACATCTTCAAAGACTTCTTTTAAACCATAATCTAAAAAGTCTTGGAAAGAGTCCGTTTGGATTTCAATCAAATTTGGTAAATCAAGAACTTCCTTGATTCTTGAAAAACTACGACGGGTACGGTGCTTACCGTACTGAACTTCATGTCCTGCCAAGTTAATTCTCCTCTATTTTTCTATTGATTTTTCTGCAAAATCAAACACATTTGCCTTTTGTTAGAATTTTTAGAATCTTTAAGAATAGGTAACAATTCTCAAAAAAATTCCTCATAGACACAAAAAGAGCAGCTAAATCTTCCCTTGAAAAAGTTTGATTTAACTGCTGCAAGCCTTGTCTGGACAATATTTCAAACAAGACACACGACAAATAATTTACACTATTATAGCACAAGTACTAGGAAAAATCAAGGTGTTTCATTATTCGCTTGCTCACTAGTTGCTGTTTGCGTTTCTGATGATTGGTTCGTGTTATTAGCTGAAGAACTCGTGCTAGTCCGAGTCGAACTGCTTCGTTGGGTTGAGCTACTTGATGTAGGTGTTTGCGAGCCGATAATTGTATTCCAAGCCTGTGCTCGGTCACTATCTGTCCCCCCAACCATGAAGTTATAGCTCGTTACTGGTGCACCATTTTTAGCCCAATAACTAGTTGTCATCGCACCGCCAACTGTTACTTGGCGCCCATTTACCTGTGTCGTCCCTGCACGTTGACCTGTAGAAGCAACGACGCTAGAAGCAATAACACTACTGTCTAACTCAAATTTTCCTGCGAACATATCCGCATTAACATTGTAAAGAGCATCAACCATATGGGCCACATATTGTGAATTATTGTGGTAGCCAGTCCAGACATACATTTCTGAGTTATCATCATTCCCAGCCCATGTACCTAAAGTTACTCTAGGGGTCGATAGCATGAGCCACACGTCATTGACTTCATTACTTGTTCCCGTCTTACCGACGAAATCAGACGATGCTGCCTGTGGGTTTAAACCACTCAATCGACTCTTGAACGTCGTAGTATACCCAGAGTTGACAACCTGTCTCAAAAGCTGGTTCATAATACTTGCAGTTGCTTTAGAATAGACCTGAACCGGAGCAGCTTCATGCTGATACACTACTGTTCCATCAGAGGCAGTAATGCTTTCAACAATGTAATGTTTATTATAAACACCACCATTTGCCAAAGTTTGGTAGGCATTGGTATTTGTCAATACTGAAATTTCAACACCACCGCCCAACGGTACACTTTCAATATCATACATAGGAATATGATAATTCATTTTATCCATGTACGCTTTGGCATCTACACCTGCATTTCTCATCATCTTATAGGTCCAAAAAGCAGGAATGTTAACAGAACGGTCAATAGCCGTCTGTAAGTTCATCATGCCAGTACCACGTCCTGAACCATACATAATCGGTTGTCCACTTGAAAAGTTCGTTGGATAATCTGAAAGGATGCTGGCAGAACCTATCAAACCTTGATCAATCGCAATACCGTAAGCTAACAGAGGCTTGATGGTTGAAGCTGGCGAACGAAGAGTATCAAAGGCATGGTTATTCTGGTTGGTTGCATAATCACGACCACCCACAAATCCTAAAATGGCTCCTGTGGCATTATCAATTAACACACTACCTGTCTCGACATATTCGTTTCCATCATCCAAAACAGATCCATAGTTTGCCACAACAGACTGCATTGCCGCATAGATTCCTTGATCAACGGTACTCTTAATCGTATAGCCGCCCTGACTCAATTCTTGCTTAGCCAATTCTTCATAGGAAGCCTTAGTTTCATCGTTTTTCAAGTCATTTTCAGAAACCTTATCGCGTTTTACCAGATAATCAAACATAACCTCTTGCGCTTCTTCCATGACCTCGTAGTAGAGATAATCTTTCGTATCCGCCATTACAGGAGCTGGAGCAATAAAATCTTGTTTAATATCGTAAGCTTTGTAGGTTTCGTATTCTTCCTTGGTCAAGAATGACGCCCGATACATATTAAAGAGAACATCTTGATAGCGTTCAATACCGTAAACCATATCTTCATCTGATTTACGTGTTCCATCTGATGCATAGGGAGAATAAACAATCGGACTTTGCGGTAAGCCTGCAATAAAAGCAGCCTGCGGAACAGTCAAGTCTTTCGCTGGTTTACCAAAAATTCCCTGAGCCGCAGCTTCTACCCCTGCAATATTTCGTCCCTGATTATTTCGACCAAATGGAGAAACATTTAGGTAAATGGTTAAAATCTCTTCCTTGGTCATATTCCGCTCTAATGCCAAAGCCGAAACAATCTCATTAGCTTTACGCGTAAAGGTTGGAGCATCTCCGACAAGTTGCTGTTTTATCAATTGCTGCGTCAAGGTTGAACCACCACTAGATGAGCCTAGACCAACTGATCCCAGTGCCGCACGCAAAACAGCCTTAGGCACAACCCCGTTGTGGGTTTCAAATGTTTCATCCTCTGTCGCAATTACAGCCTGTTTTAGATAATTAGAGACCTCTTCCGAAGTAATGGGTACACGAAGCAAATCTGAATTAACTTCCGACACCAAGCTACCATCCGAATAGGTAACGGTGGAAATCCGACTAACTTCTGAAACCTTCGCTACCAGTTCCTCTGTTTTGGGAATCTTAACATCATCGAAAAGACTAACCACGAAACCAATTCCTATACCCGCACCAAAAAGACCGAATAGGAAGACCAAGACAGCTACTGAATTGAATAATAATTTCAGCGTCCGAAGGAAAACTCCCACTGCATCCCCTAAGCCTAGGGCACTGATTTTCTTTTTAAAATCTTGCTTATCTGATTTAGTCGCCATATTAACTCCTTATCGTTCCATTATACCAAATTTTGTTTATTTTCCGCAATTTCATGGTATAATAGGAGAGAATTTTTTAATGGTGAGATGCGGTTTTAGCTTGTAAAAAACTCAAAAACCAAAGCATCTTGTTGAAGGAGAAACGCATGAACATTTTTGAAGAACTAAAAGCACGTGGCTTGGTCTTTCAAACGACTGATGAAGAAGCCCTAGTAAAAGCATTAACAGAAGGGCAAGTATCCTATTATTCTGGCTACGACCCAACTGCCGACAGCCTGCATTTGGGGCATTTGGTACCAATCCTCGTCTGCCGTCACTTGCAATTAGCAGGGCACAAACCTTACGCTCTAGTTGGTGGAGCTACTGGTCTGATTGGCGACCCTTCCTTCAAGGATGCGGAGCGCAGCTTGCAAACCAAAGATACCGTAGACGGTTGGGTTGATAAAATCCAAGGTCAACTCTCTCGCTTCTTGGATTTTGAAAATGGTGACAACAAGGCCGAAATGGTCAACAACTACGACTGGTTCTCAGACATCAGCTTTATCGACTTCCTCCGTGATGTTGGTAAATACTACACAGTCAACTACATGATGAGCAAGGACTCTGTGAAAAAACGGATTGAAACAGGGATTTCCTACACCGAGTTTGCTTACCAAATCATGCAGGGTTATGACTTCTACGAGCTCAATGACAAGCACAATGTAACCCTGCAAATCGGTGGTTCTGATCAGTGGGGCAACATGACAGCTGGTACTGAATTGCTTCGTCGCAAGGCTGACAAGTCTGGTCACGTGATGACTGTTCCTCTCATCACAGACTCAACTGGTAAGAAGTTTGGTAAGTCAGAAGGCAACGCTGTTTGGTTAGATGCCGACAAGACTTCACCGTATGAAATGTACCAATTCTGGCTCAATGTCATGGACGACGACGCCGTTCGTTTCTTGAAAATCTTTACCTTCTTGTCACTAGATGAGATCGCTGAGATTGAAGAAAAATTTGACGCTGCCCGTCATGAACGCCTAGCTCAGAAGATTTTGGCTAAGGAAGTCGTGACATTGGTTCACGGTGAAGAAGCTTACAAACAAGCCCTTAACATCACCGAGCAATTGTTCGCTGGCAATATCAAAAATCTATCTGCAAAAGAACTCAAACAGGGCCTTAGCAACGTTCCAAACTATGCTGTACAGGCTGAAGACAACCTTAACATCGTGGAACTCTTGGTTACCTCTGGTATTGTCACCTCAAAACGCCAAGCTCGTGAGGACGTAGCAAATGGTGCGATTTATGTCAACGGCGAGCGTGTGCAAGACTTGGACTACACACTGTCTGACAGCGACAAAATCGACGGCGAGTTGACCGTTATCCGTCGTGGGAAGAAAAAATATTCAGTTTTGACTTATTAATATTTTTCAAGGAAATCCTATGTGATTTCCTTTTCTGCTAACCTAGGAGAAATGACATGACCTGTATTTTTTGTCACCAACTCAATGAAAATGACATTCTCTACCAGACGGAGCATTTCAAGGTCGTCTGGGACATTGACCCTGTCCAAACAGGGCATCTGCTGATTATCAGCAAGGAACACTATGACACGCTCAGCCAAGTCCCTCCTGCTGTTCGCTATGAGCTATCAGACTTGGAAGTCTTGTTGACTGAAAAACTCTGTCAAATATTGGCAATTGACGGCGTGACCATAGCCTGCAACGATCGCTTGTTTGATGCTGGCACCCATTTCCATGTCCACCTGATTCCACGCTTGCAATCAGACAGCTTCTGGGACCAAATTTCACTTGCACAAGTGCAACTGGATCTGACTCACTTTCTCAAAGCATTATAAAAAGCAGCTCGACGGCTGCTTTTTCACTTATATCAACTCTTCCACTTCATAGATCGTATCTTCCAGCACCTCTTGGTACTGGTTCCAAGTCATAGGCCACAGAGGTTTCCACCTCCGCCAACTGCTCTTCCAGCTGGATTTTCACCTCTTCCACCCCATCCATTTCCAAGAGGTGTTTGGTCACGTGCTTGACACAGTTTTGGCACGATAAGTTTTTCAATTTCAAAGTTTGCTTCATATTCTTTCTCCTTTTGCATGATGCCCGCAGGTACATTGCCCCGCCAAACACCGACAAGCGATTTGCTCGGGTGCAGTCCTTTGTAACTGCGAGATTTTGCTGGCTAGATTTTCAAGGCTTTTTTTGGAAAATGTCCCTGTGTCTAGCAGTTTTTCAACCAGTTGCCCCTGTTTTGTGGAACATATGGTAGCTAGTAAGAGCTCCACCTGCCCCTGCAAATGTTCCTCTTCACTGATCAGCGGGTAGTAGTGGTACTTGCTAGTTTCCTTAGCCATTCTCAAATAGTTTTTCTTCCGCAGCCGCCCTAAAAGTGTCTTAATGGTCGTCGCCTGCCAATCAAAGCCTTCCTGCAAAGCCTGAATAATTTCCTGAGAAGTTGCACCAGGATAGGCCCACAAGACCCGCATGACCTGCCACTCCGCAGCAGAAATTGTCTGCTCCACACATTCACCTCCCAACAATCATTTTCTAACTTTAGTTTACATTTGTAGTCAAAAAATGTCAAGAAGAAAGACTGAACATCTTGCCCAGTCTTCTCATTATTCTTAGTGAGCCAGCATTTCCTGACCAATTTCCAAACCAGTCAAACCAACAGGGTAGTATGTCGGCCAGTTTTCCAATTCTTCCAAAAGTTTTTCTTGGCTCTCTCCACCAAAATAGATATGGAAGTGACCTGTTTTAACAGGGGCAATATTGTGGTCGCTAAATTGAACATACTTATAGTTACCAGCATTTGCATCCGTTGCTTCAAACAAGAAACGAACACCACGATTTCCTTTTTTGTAGGTCAAAATCTTATAACCCACATACTTATACGTGAATTTTTCTTTCTTATCTCCCACTACAAATTCCATGGTATTATCTGTAATGTTAATTTGATCAACATCTGTTTTGTAGCCTGTATCGTAATAAGCCTTGTACTCTTCAGCTGTCATACCACCTTTGATCTTAGCCTTGTAATCCCAGACCTGATCTAGTGTACCATCAAGCAAGTATGGATAAACAGATTGCCACTCACCTGCATAATCTGAAAGAGTACGATCTTTTACGGCACTATCTTCAAAATAACCATTATAAACAGTTTGCGCAGTCTCAGCACCTTCTTCTGGCAAAATTTCAGAACCTTCTTGGGAAGTTGTTTTTTCAAGGGCAGTCAGATTATCTTCCATAACAGAAATATAATCCTTACCATTTTTCATATCCTCATCCGTCAAACTTTCAAGAGGATTAAGAACGTCCAACTGAACCCCAGTCTCTTTAGCAAGTGTTTCTGCAACAGATTTTGACGCATTTTCTTCAAAATAGATATACTTAATACCATATTTATTGATATACTCTGTCAATTCTGCTAGACGTGATGGAGTCGGATCCTCATCTGCAGCAACACCTGTAATAGAAACTTGTTTCAAACCATAGTCCAAAGCCAAATATGCAAATGCAGTATGTTGTGTAACAAAGTATTTCTGTTTCGCAGCAGATAATGTTTCAGAATACTTCATATCTAAAGCATCTAATTTCTCAATATAGGCTGCCGCATTTGTTTCAAAAGCATCTTTCTTTTCTGGGTATTTAGCTACCAAACTATCACGAATATTTTCTACAAGTGTGATGGCACGCTCAGGAGACAACCATACATGCGGATCATAAGCATGGCTATGCCCCTCCTCACTATGGTCGTGATCCTCACCTTCTTCACTACCTGGTAACAAAAGCATCCCTTCCGTCGCACTAATCACATTAACCTTTGTTGTATCAAGTGATTTTTCAACATCATGAACCCATGTTTCCATATTTTCATTTTCATAAACAAAAGCATCAGCCTCTTGGATACGAGCAATATCTTTGGCTGACGGCTCATAACCATGAACCTCTGTCCCAGCCTTAACCAACAGATCAACATTTGCCTCATCACCTGCCACCTGCTTGGTGAACTCATAAACAGGATAAAAGGTCGTTACAATATTCAACTTCTCATCTTCAGAAGCTGTGCTATTGCCACAAGCCCCCAAAAGCAAAGCTGAGACAGACAAGAATAATAAACCAACTTTTTTCATCTTAACTCCTTATTTTTTAAATTTTTGAACAACATTCACCAGTAAGAAAATACTAATGAAAATCAAGGTAATACTTGCACTCGCTGGGGTTTCTGCATAGTAAGAAGTCAGCAAGCCCATGACCATTCCAAAAAAGCCAATGCCCATCCCAGTAAAGATAACAGCTTTAAAACTCTTACCAAGTCGCAATGCAATAGAAGCAGGTAGAACCATAATGGTTGAAACCAGCAAAGCACCTGCCGCAGGAATCATTAAGGCAATGGCAACACCAGTCACCACATTGAAGGCAATGGACATAGCTCGTACAGGCAACCCATCTACAAATGCCGTATCCTCATCAAAGGTAAGAATATACATCGGACGTAAAAACAACAATGTCAGCACAATGACAATCACAGCAATCGTAAACAAAGCAATTACCTGCTCCTGACTAATCGTCACAATCGAGCCAAACAGATATTGTTCCAGGCTAAGCCCTGATTTCCCACCAGATTTATTCATGACAATGAGCGAAATAGCCAAACCAGTCGACATGAGGATAGCCGTCCCAATTTCCATAAAATTCTTGTAAATTGTCCGCAAATACTCTAAAAATACAGCTGCCACAATAACGACAAGAACAGTCGAAAGCGTTGGTGAAATCCCCAATACCAAACCAAATGCAACCCCCGCCAACGAAACATGACTAAGAGTATCCGACATCAAACTCTGTCGTCTGAGTATCAAAAAGACCCCCAAAATAGGCGAGAACAGACTCATCGCAATGATTGCCAGGAAAGCACGCTGCATAAAGTCATAATGAAATACAGATAGATCAAACATTGGCAACCTCCTCATCCGCTTCATGAACATTGAAACAACGCCAAGGAGACTGTTGATCACGAACTAGGTGAATATTACGATCAACGTATTTATTCAATTCATCGGGATCATGAGTTATCATCAAAACCGACTTTCCATGCTTCTTAGCCGAATGATGCATGAGCTGGTAGAAAGCATCCTTGGTCCCTGCATCCATCCCTGTTGTCGGTTCATCCAGAATAAAAATATCTGGATCAGAGGCAAACATACGCGCAATAACCGCGCGTTGCTTCTGCCCACCACTCAAAGCACCTAAGCGCTTATCTCGATGTTCCCACATTCCAACTGATTCCAAACTAATCCGAACATGTTCCTCATCATGGGCTGTCAAACGACGAAACCAACCTTGTCGAGGATAACGCCCTGATTTTACAAATTCGTAAACCGTGCTCGGAAAACCAGCATTAAAACTTGCAATTTGCTGAGGTAAATAGGCCATTCTTAACTTCTTACCTTTTATACTCTTCTCAGCAATAGAAACCCTCCCCTGTTTGGGCTTCAATATCCCCAAAGTCGCCTTAATGAGGGTTGTCTTGGCTGCGCCATTCTCACCAGTCAAAGTCACAAATTCCCCACTATCAAGATAATAATGAATATGTTCTAAAACCGGTTCTTTGTCGTAGTAAAACGACAAGTCTTCCACAGTAATATATCTCATTTATTTTCTAATCTTCTCCACTAACTCACTTAAGAATCGAGCAATTGACTCCTGCTCTTCGAGACTATAATTTTCCAAAAGCTCTTCATAAGCTTCCAAGGTATGCGCGTGATGATGAGCATGCTCTGCAGCAATAGGCTTAGCAGCCTCAGTCAAACTAAAGCGAACAATACGAGCATCTTTATCATCTCTAACCGCCACCAATAACCCCTGAGCAACTAATGACTTTGTAGCCTTCGTGATCGCAGCCTGACTGACATTCAACTCCTTAGCAATCTCAGTATTAGTATATGCAGCCTTTTCAATAAGCATCAAAATATGCTCCTGCGTATTCGTCAACTTCACCGTGCTTTGACAAGAACCAACCAAAATCTCCAGTTGATTCTCCGAACTCAAAACAATCTCGTGCAGGTACTTCTCAATTTCTAATGCAATACGATTCATAGGCATCCCCTTAACCTTTTAATTAACTTGTTAAGTATACCACATAGAAAACAAAAAAACAAGGAAAATTTACTGAAAAAGAGTAGATCTATCCATAGCAACTCATAAGCCTTCTTAATAAAAAAGAAACACCAATTTCTCAGTGTTTCTTCATTTCAAACTATTCTTACCATCTGTTAACAGCAGATTCCACCTCTGTTGTAACATCCCTATACTCGAGATTAGTCAAACTTGCATAGACATCATCGATACTATCACGATAAAAATGATCCGACTGAGCTGATAGCTTAACCATTTTATCTTTATCTAGTTCACTCGGTGCTTCTAGTGTAACAATACCATCCTTGTCAATAATCAATTTAGAGAAATTGTAAACATAGAAATCTGTTGAAGTTTTGACAAAAGAATCTTCTTTTGCATTAACATACTCATAAACAATAGCTAAATCCCCATAATAACTATTCTTCCACCCTTTAGTCTCTTGATAGTCATGACGATAAAAAATATGATGACGCTTCAAACTATACTGACTGGTAAGGTTTTCCTCTGCAAAATCTTTTTCAGCCTGCTCTTGGGCAATAGCAAGCAAGTCAGCTAGATTTTTAATTTCACTAACAGTATCAGGAATTTTATCCAAACCAGAAACCTCAAGACTAATTTCCTTATCATCTGTCAATACATAGCCTGTATTCATGGCTAATTCTGCTTTCTCTACCGAAAAAGCAATCATATCTCCATTCGAAATTGGTGTACTATTGCTTGCGGAAGGTTTCAATATATCATCACCATTCTCCCCAATAGGATAGAGAATAGTACTGTCAATACTGATTTCTGGATAATCTGCCTGACCACTAATGCCAGTATAAGTAACTGCCAGCTTTTTTACCAGATCCTGAGAACTAATTTCTGTTGTTTCTGTAAGACCCGATACATCGTAGGTATAGGTTTCAGATTTTATCTTACTAGCCACAGCCGATTCCTTATCCACATCAACTGTTACTTTTACCTTATCTCCATTGCTCAATGCCTCAGAGCCATCTACTGAAACAGACACCCCATCATGGACAGCATCTTGTTCCTCATCTGTTGCATCCTTCCCATAAAGTTTGGCAATCAGCTCCTCCCTATCAAGAGATACGGTTGCAGTTCCATAACCATCGTACCCCTTAAAAGAAACAGATAGATATTCTTTCGTTCCCACCTGACAAGCCGTTAACACCAAAACTGACAAGGCTACAAAACCTAATCTTAATAATTTCTTTTTCATCTTTCTCCTACAAACCAGGACTTCTCCAGTTCATTTGAATCAGCGAATAGTTGCATGGACGCCGTAATGCTCCATGTTAGCTAATTTTTCATTAACTCGCGCATTCTGGATAGCTACCCTTGCCGCGGGATCTTCCAAATGAGCCTACCCTTTACGAAGTCGCTCTGCCTGATCACGCAGTTGTGAAATTTGAGCATTACTCCGCGCCAATTATTCTGCCATTCTTTCCTATCCTCTTCTCCGTTTTTTTGCATAACCTAGTCCAAGACCAGCAAGGGCCGTGTAGCCTAACAATACCAAAAGGCTTTCTTGTGAGCCCGTTTGTGGCAGCTGTCTATACTTTTCAACTCTGCTATAAGTGATTGGCTGTAGCTTAGTACCTGTAGTTTGGTTGCCATCAAAGTAGCCCACAATCTTACCAACTTTATCTGTGATAGCAATCGGTTGACCGCCTGCATCATTGATAGCTTGTCTCTGAGCCACAATCTGTGCTTGGGTATAAGCCTCCTTCACAGCCTCATATTGAGCTTTAGCATCACGTTGGTTCTTCAAGTATTGGTCCAACTTATCAATTTCAGCGTCAAGGGTTGCTTTAGCAGCAGTGTGAGCCTCGATAGCTTTTGCAAGCTCTGATTGAGCGTCTGCAAGGACTTGGTCCGCATTTTTGAGTGCTGTAAGCTTAGCCAATTGTTCAGCAAGTTGCGCTTTCAATACAGTAATTTCATCTGCAATCTTAGCTTCTTCAGCCTTCAATGCCTCTACTTTCGATTGAGCTTCGGCAAGAACGACTTCGCTTGTAGACTTAGCTTCTTTCAGTTGAGCCAATTTTGCTTCTTCAGTAGCCAATTGACTTTTCGCATCTTCAAGAGCTTTCGTCTTCGTTGCTACGTCAGCGTTGAGGTTGTCAACAGCTTGTTGAGCCTTAGCCAAGCGAGTTTCAGCAGCTTGACGAGCAGCGGTTGCACTTGTCAAGGTAGCCTGGGCGGCTGGTGTTTGGTCAGCGATTGCTTCAAGGCTTGCAATGGTTGCACGAGTTTCGGCAAGTGCTGCTTGAGCCTTGTCATTTGTAGTTCTTGCTTGAGCAAGAGTTGCTTTGACACTTGTGTCTGCTGTGACAGCTTTTGCTTGAACCGATTTCGCATCTTCAAGGGCTTTCGTCTTCGTTGCTACGTCAGCGTTGAGGTTGTCAACGGCTTGTTGAGCAGCAACAAGGCGCGCTTCTGCGGCTTTACGCACAGTGGTTGCACTTGTCAATGTAGCTTGGGTGGCTGGTGTTTGGTCGGCAGTAGCTTTCAAAGCAGTCAATTGAGCCGTAGTTGCTTGAAAAGCTGATTGAGCTTGGTTGTTAGCAGTCGTTGCACTAGCAAGAGTTGCTTGTGCTTGCTTGTCAGCTTGTGTCGCTTGAGCCTGTGCTGTCTTAGCAGTTGCCAATTCAGCCTTGAGGGCTGTTGTGTCGTATGGTGCAGCGATAGTGTTGCCACCGTCATCGATAAATTGAAGGCTATGTGCACGTCCAAATCCACCAGGTGTTACACTTGTAACAAAAGCACCGCTAAATTTTGTTTTCGATGAACTACTAGATGATGAAATAGAACGAGTCCAATATGCGTTTGTAATATGCGCATAATTTTGATTATAGTCCCCTGCCCATGTATCGATTGACATACGATAGATTCTACGATATAACTCGGTCATTGCAGTGTTTTTTGTTGAAACAAAACTAATGTTTTCCATACTATAATCCACATTGTTATTGCCATCATTTTCTAATGCAGTATAGCTATGGTCACCAGTATTATCGTTTTCAGCTGTATAATTTTTGGCAATTTGCATAGCAGCTTGTACGGCATCTTTTGTGACGATCACATCTTCATTATTAGCACCCCATATTTGTCTACGAATTGCATTACCAATATGAACATAATATTGGGATAAAGCTGTTACTTGCACTTCTGTCATGTTTGCGGGGTCAACCACAGTTGTGTCAACAGGAGTTACCATTGTTTTAGTATAGCCAACCATATCGGTTGTATACCATGTATTGACTGCATCAAACAAGGCATCTTTATTGCTTTGAGACTTATCCTTCACAAACGCCTTATAAGCATCGATAACATCTTGTGACAGTTTTGGTGTTGTTAAGTTATCAAAAGCTGCGATGTTAGCTGTCAATTCTGCCACTTTGTTGTCGGCAGCTGTTTTTGCGTCTGCTTTAGTTTTCGCATCAGCCTGTGCTTCTGCAAGAGCTGACGCTGTTTGGTTAGCAGTCGCTTGTTGTTGCGTTTGTGTTTCAGTAAAGCTTGCAATGTCGCTGGCCTTTTTAGCATCCGCAGCTTGAGCAGTTGCAAGGTCAGTTTGTGCCTTGTTTTCGGCTGCTTGTGCTTGTGTAAGGTCTGCTTGTGCATCATCGCGTTCTGCAATGATTGTAGCAGCACCAGTACCGTCTAGTGCCGTCTGGGCCTTATCAACTGCCGTATTGGCATTTACCAAGTCAGCCGCTGCTTTTGTAGCATCCGCTTGTGCTTGTGCAAGGTCGCTTGCAGTCTTATCTGCTGTTGCAGATTGAGTAGCTTCGGTTGCTTTAGCAGTTGCCAAGTCACTTGCTTTCTTAGCATCAGCTTCTTGAGCTTTAGTAAGGTCGCTTTGTGCTTTGGTTTCGTCTGCTTTAGCAACCTCAAGGTCACTTGCAGCAGCGTCACGTTCTGCAGTAATCGTCTCTTTACCAGTGCCGTCTAGAACTGCTTGTGCATTATCCACAACTGTTTGAGCATTGTCCACAACAGTCTCTTGAGCGTCAATGGCCGCTTGGTCACTATTTACTTTAGCTTGTGCATCATCGGCTTTTGCTTGTGCTTCAGCTGTGTTTTCAGCGGCTTGAGTAGCCTTGCTTTTAGCTTCTGAAATAGCTGTTTGCGTATCAGCCACCCCTGTTTCAGCAGTCGCAATGTTCTCATCAGTCGCTTCGGCCTTGTTTCTTTCAGCCTCTGCAACCACTTCAGTGGCCCTTTCAATCACGTTTGCGGCATTTTCTTCGGCAACACTCGCATCCACCACCACAGCAGTCTGATCAGTTACAGCCTGGTCAGCAGCAGTCTTAATAGTAGCCGCCTGATCAACCGTTGCTTCAGTCGGTGTTTCTGTTACAACAGCAGTACCATTGGTCACGATAACACCTGATACCGTCTCAATACCTACACTAGCTGTTAGAGACACCTCAGGGCTCTCTACAGGGCTTGTAGGGGTATTTACAGCTTCTTCAGCATGCACACCATTTGCAATTACAAATGAGCTAAGAGTCGCTACTCCAATAGCTGTGCTCTTTATCAGTTTCTTGCCCATCAATTGAATCTCCTTTTTTAGCAATTAGGAAAGGCTTGGCTGTAAAGTCAAGCCTTGTTATACTAGTATAACAAGCGATTTGTCAAGTATTTTGTGCAATATTTTCATTTATTTGTCAAAAAAAGACCTAAAAATTTTACATACTTTTCCAAGTCGATAAGAGATAGAAGAACAAGCCCATGACAAAACTTTCACCGCCAGCCCCATAAAAGCTTGTCATCAGCCCAAAGGAAAAACTGAAAGCATTATTTCCCATGCCCAAATCAATCAACACTTTAAATACAGGAAACAACTGTTTTCCCATTATCAACTTAATAAAGTAGAAGTACTATAGCAAATCTAACAGTACTACAATATCAGAAATATTCTGATCCTAAAACCACCCTACCCGCCAAACAAAGCAAAAAAAGAAACGCTGATAAATCAACGTTTCTTCATAAACTATACCGGCGGCCGGGGTCGAACCGGCACGTCCTTGCGGACACTGGATTTTGAGTCCAGCGCGTCTGCCAATTCCGCCACGCCGGCATATAGTTGAACTGGGGTAGCTGGATTCGAACCAACGCATGAGGGAGTCAAAGTCCCTTGCCTTACCGCTTGGCGATACCCCAATATTAAAATAGGCGAGTGAGGGGAATCGAACCCCCGAATGTCAGAGCCACAATCTGATGTGTTAACCACTTCACCACACCCGCCATATAACACGGGCAGTAGGAATTGAACCCACACTGAAGGTTTTGGAGACCTTAGTTCTACCTTTAAACTATGCCCGTAAAGGTATGGAGAGAGAGGGATTCGAACCCCCGAACCCGAAGGAGCGGATTTACAGTCCGCCGCGTTTAGCCTCTTCGCTATCTCTCCGAAATATAATATTAAATTAATGGCGCGAGACGGAATCGAACCGCCGACACATGGAGCTTCAATCCATTGCTCTACCAACTGAGCTACCGAGCCAAATTCTTAAAGAAATTGCGGGAGCAGGATTTGAACCTACGACCTTCGGGTTATGAGCCCGACGAGCTACCTAGCTGCTCCATCCCGCGATAGTAGTAAGGAGGATGTGGGATTCGAACCCACGCACGCTTTTACACGCCTGACGGTTTTCAAGACCGTTCCCTTCAGCCGGACTTGGGTAATCCTCCAAATATAGTCCGTACGGGATTCGAACCCGTGTTACCGCCGTGAAAAGGCGGTGTCTTAACCCCTTGACCAACGGACCATATAATGGGCACGAGTGGAATCGAACCACCGACCTCACGCTTATCAGGCGTGCGCTCTAACCATCTGAGCTACGCGCCCAAACCAAGTTTGGGTATGAACTATGTTCAAAGCGGGTGACGAGAATCGAACTCGCGACAACAGCTTGGAAGGCTGTAGTTTTACCACTAAACTACACCCGCTTATATGGGAGTTAACGGGATCGAACCGCTGACCCTCTGCTTGTAAGGCAGATGCTCTCCCAGCTGAGCTAAACTCCCAATTTGCTAAGCGACTACCGTATCTAACAGGGGGCAACCCCCAACTACTTCAGGCGTTCTAGGGCTTAACTGCTGTGTTCGGCATGGGTACAGGTGTATCTCCTAGGCTATCGTCACTTAACTGTTGAGTC
>NZ_JAIJZP010000014.1:0-47870 GCF_019754175.1 Streptococcus sp. 2018162
GATTCAAACTCAAGCTATCACTAGCTTTCCGTTTTATTGTTTTGTTTTGTCATTGACGATTTATCCTTAGATAAATCACCCTGCACGTTTGGTTCGTCTTCTTTAATTTTCAAAGGTCTTGTTCGTTGTCACGCTCTCGCGACAACTATCTTAGTTTATCATTTCTTAGAAACTTTGTCAACACTTTTTTGAAACTTTTTTTCGTTCCGCTGTTGACCAGTTCCTCAAGAGATAACTCAATTATTCTATCATCTTCTACTGGACTTGTCAACACTTTTTCGAAACTTTTTTTCATTCCGCTACTGACTAGCCCCTCAAGAGACAACTCAATTATTCTATCACGACTTATACACGTTGTCAACCGGTTTTTGGAGATTTTTTTTGGATTTTTTAAACACTCTCTATTCTTCCAGTTCGTGATTCTCTTCTTGTAGAGCCCGTACGGATATGCTCTCTCGTACAACTCCTAATGTCAATCCAAGTTTAAATGTTCGATCTTGGAAAAATCTTCCACACCGATACACAGTTCATTTTTGACAACCTTCCTTCTTTGTTAACTTTTCAACAGCAATATGAAGGGCTATATAGTTGATATTCTTTCCCGTTTATTATGTAGTGACCGAATTTGCTCCTCATCGACTTTATATCTAGACTATTTTTTCAAAAAACAAAAGTCGCTAGATTTTTCTAACGACTTTGTTATTATACGCGTTCAACTTTGCCTGATTTTAGTGCACGTGCTGAAGCCCAAACTTTTTTAGGTTTACCATCAATCAAAACAGTTACTTTTTGAAGGTTTGGTTTAACTGCGCGTTTAGTTTGGTTCATAGCGTGTGAACGGTTGTTACCTGATACAGTCTTACGACCAGTGAAATAACATACTTTAGCCATTGTATCTTCCTCCTCATTTGATCAAATATATCGGATGTGCTAGCACCACATACCATACTATTCTAACAGAAAAGATTGGACTTGGCAAGAATTATTTTCACTTTCTTTTTTTAAAATATCTATACTCATAGGTAAATATTTTAATACTACAGTTTGCGCCCCATCCGTAATTCTTCGTTCTCTAAGCTATTACAGTCATGAAAACTTTGGAGCGGTTTATATTTTAATTGTTCTCTGCTCACTTTTATCGTAGATTTCTTCATAGCGAAGAGCTAGATCAAACTCAATCAACTACATAACAAAAAGGATTCTCGAAAGAAAATCCTTTTTGGTTTACTCTAAGAAACTTATGCTTTGTTTGCTTGGAATCTGAGATTTCTTCGCAGTTACATTAAGCTTTGTTCGCCGAACCGAATACGTCGATACGCTCTTCAACAGATGCTTGGATAGCTTTCACGCCGTCTGCCAAGAATTTACGTGGGTCAAAGAGTTTTTTCTTATCGTATTCTGCTTCATTTGCTTCATAAGCTGCTGCAAACTTACGAGTTGCGTTTGCAAATGCGATTTGGCACTCAGTGTTTACGTTAACTTTAGCAACACCCAATTTGATTGCTTCTTGGATTTGTGCATCTGGAATACCTGAACCACCGTGCAATACGATTGGGAAACCTGGTACAGCTTCAGTCAATTTACGCAAGTGGTCAAGGTCAAGACCTTCCCAGTTTGCTGGGTATGGACCGTGGATGTTACCGATACCTGCTGCCAAGAAGTCAATACCAGTTGCAACCATTGCTACTGCGTCTTCAATTGGAGCCAATTCACCAGTACCTACGATACCATCTTCTTCACCACCGATAGTACCAACTTCAGCTTCAACTGAGATACCTTTAGCGTGCGCCAATTCTACAACTTCTTTTGCTTTTGCAAGGTTTTCTTCTACTGGAAGGTGTGAACCGTCAAACATGATAGAAGTGTAACCAACTTCGATACACTCAAGTGCATCTTCGTAGTGACCGTGGTCAAGGTGAATAGCAACTGGAACTGTAATGTTCATTGATTCAATCAAGTTTGCAATCAAGTTACGAGCTACTTTGTAACCACCCATGTACTTAGCTGCACCCATAGAAGTTTGGATAAGAACTGGAGCTTGTTTTGCTTCTGCTGCACGCAAGATAGCTTGAGTCCACTCAAGGTTGTTTGTGTTAAATCCACCAACTGCATAACCGTTGTCACGCGCTGCTTGGACAAATTTTTCTGCTGAAACTAATGGCATTTCGATAGCCTCCTAATATTTTTTGAGGTTGCACCTCATACTCTTCTATTCTACCATTTTTATTTTGAAAATGCTAGTTGAAACCGTCTAGTTTTGAGAAAACTTTCACATATCTTTTCATGAAAGCCATAATAATGCCTGTTTCGTATCATTCTTGTAATTTATGAACTAGCATATATCGTGCTCTGCACTTATCTGGACAAAGCAAAAGGACTAGCCTTAGCTAGTCCACTATGCGGAGAGTGGGACTTGAACCCACACGACCTAAAGCGGTCACAGGATCCTTAGTCCTGCGCGTCTGCCAATTCCGCCATCCCCGCTTAACACAAGAACTAGTATATCATTAGGAACTAGCCTTGTCAACACTTTTTTTGAATTTTATTTTTTATTTTTACCTTTATTTTTACTTTTTTTGCCAAAACGTATTGATTTAGCCGATTCTTTTGCAATACTCTACTATTGTATAATGCTTAAAACCATCTAGATAATGATGCCATATGGGGGTGGTATTTCGCATTTTCTTCTATAAATACTGACATCTTTTACGTTTCTTTATATAAAATATAAAAGAAGATTGAATAATACCAATCTTCTTCTATAATAATTACACTTATTTTTCATTCTCCATAGCTGCTGAAACAAAGGCTGTATACAAACCTTCAGGGCGATTAGGACGAGATTGTAGTTCTGGATGATATTGGCAGGCAACGAAGAATTTATTTTCTGGAATTTCAACAATTTCTACCAAACGGTTGTCTGGTGACACGCCTGAGAAAACAAAACCTGCTTTTTCAAATTGTTCACGGAATTCATTGTTAAACTCATAACGATGACGATGGCGACGTTGTACAACTTCTTGATTATCATAAGCAGCTGCAGCCTTGGAGCCACGTTTGAGCTTGCTTGGATAAAGACCTAAACGGAGAGTTCCTCCTAAATCTTCTACTCCAATTTGATCACGCATGATGTCAATAATTGGATATTTTGTTTCTGGGTCTAATTCAAAGCTGTTAGCACCTTCTAAACCGAGAACGTGACGAGCAAATTCTACACAGGTCAGCTGCATTCCCAAGCAGACCCCTAGCATTGGCACGTCATTCTCACGAGCATAACGAATGGCTTGTATTTTCCCTTCGGTACCACGTTGTCCAAAGCCACCAGGAACGATAATTCCTTGTGCTTGTCCTAGACGTTCAGCTACGTTTTCTGCTGTCAAATCATTTGCATTGACCCAATCCAATTCGATAGCAGCATCATTTGCATATCCTGAGTGTTTTAGAGCTTCAACTACAGAAATATAGGCATCTTGTAATTCTACATACTTACCAACTAAAGCGATTTTTACTTTTTTCTGGAGATTAAGAACCTTATCTACCATTGCTGTCCACTCTGTCATATCTGCTGGAGGTACGTCGAGTTTCAAGTGATCGCAAACAATTTGATCCATGTTCTGCGCTTGCATATTTAATGGGATTTGGTAAAGATGTTCGACATCCAAGGACTCAATAACTGCTTCTGGAGCGACATCACAGAATTGCGCCAGTTTATTTTTAATTCCTTGTCCAGCAGGCTGCTCTGTCCGAATTACCAACATGTTTGGCTGAATACCTAGACCACGCAACTCTTTTACAGAATGTTGTGTTGGCTTGGTTTTCATTTCGCCTGCTGCTTTGAGGTAAGGCAAGAGTGTTGTATGGATATACATAACATTGTCTGAACCGACATCTGCCTTCATCTGACGAAGCGCTTCAAGGAATGGCAAGCTTTCAATATCACCTACTGTACCACCCACTTCCGTGATGATGACATCTGCATCTGTAGTACGAGCTGCACGCTTAATTTTGTCTTTCAAAGCATCTGTAATGTGTGGAATAACTTGAACTGTCGCCCCTAAGTATTCCCCTTTACGCTCTTTACGGAGGACTTCGCTATAAATTTTACCTGTTGTAACATTTGAATATTTGTTCAGGTTAATGTCGATGAAACGCTCATAGTGCCCAAGGTCCAAGTCGGTTTCTGCACCGTCATCCGTCACAAAAACTTCACCGTGTTGATACGGACTCATTGTTCCCGGGTCAATGTTGATGTATGGATCAAATTTTTGGATTGTTACCTTGAGACCTCGGTTCTTCAATAAACGACCTAGACTGGCTGCTACAATCCCTTTGCCGATAGAGGAAACAACACCACCTGTTACAAAAATATACTTTGTCATGCAAACTCCTTTTCTACGATTCAAGCTAATAGAAAGCGATTTGTGGGGATACTTCCTGTTAACTTGAAGAAAAAACAAAAATAGCTCCCTATCGCTAGGGAGCTCCGACCTCAAAAGAGGTGCCCGATAATATCTTATCGTAATTTGGTAGTCTTGTCAAATTATTTTTAAGAACCTATGGGGATATAATTCTTATTCGTCGACGACCTCTTCATCTGAATACTCGTCGTCATCTTCACCTAAATCAACATCCTCTTCATCCAATTCGTCATCTGGGATAATTTCGTTGATTTCTGAATCATAGGACTCAACTTCATCTTTTTCGTCATCTGGATTTTCATCATCGTATTCTGATGATGCACTACCCGGATAGTTGTCCTCATCTTCTGGATCGTCATGTCCGTAGTCAATCGCATCCTCATCACCGTCCATGAAGGCATTGACACGTTTCTTCTTGCGTTTTGGTGCATCTTCATCATCTTCTTCAAGAGTGATCACTTCTTCATCAATCTCATCGATTGCGTACCAAGAACGTAAGCCCCATTTGTTTTCGCCAAGTGGAATGAAGCTTCCATCCACATTCAAATCAGAATAGAAGGTTGGTAGGGCTGCGCGAATCTCGCTGTTTGATTTTTCAAGGTAGTTTTGAATTTCATTGACCAAGTCGTTGAAATACATTTCGTTGTCACGTCCACGTTCTTCCAAAATAGCACGGGCTACTTCAATCATGGAAAGTTCGCTTTTTTCTTGTCCTGCAAATACGTTAAGTTCCAAGGCTGTTCTCCTTTTTTGTCTTTCCTTTCTATTTTACGCTAAAAAAGGCAAATAGTCAAAGATAATCTTTATCGTTTTTCTGTAAAAAAATACCTGCAGAGCATCCGCGCTACAGGTATTTTGTTTACTATACTTGTTCTTCTAAACTTGGAAGGGAGATGGTCCGTTTGACCCCATCCTTATCTACAAGTCGAACAACTTTGCTTGTTGCATCATATTCGAAAGCTTCAAAAGAAACTTTGTAACGGTCTGAGAGCGTGACCAGACTTTGTTCAAAGGTTTTGAAATCCATGCCAAACTCTTCTGCTCTTCGTTTTAATTCTTCTGTAAACTCGTCAATTTCCTCAGTTTCTTCAGAAATAATTTCTTCATCACTTTCTTCCGTCTCTGTTTCTTCTGTTGATTCAGATGGTGTACTTGGTGTAAATACTCCCCAGCCATCGTCTGAAACAGGGCGTTCTTGTGGATTAGTCATGTAGTATTTAACCGTTGCTAGGAAATCTTCTAAACTATACCCTTCAGGACTTCTTGCACTACCTTGGTCAAACCATTTAAAGGATACATAGTGATAGTGATCTTGATGCGGAATCACTAGAGTCCCGTTGCGTACTTCGGTCGCATAGCCAGCATTGTAGGTCAGTGCTTCAAAAGGAACGACTTTCTTCGCTTCAACTCGGTTGTAAATTTCCTCTGCTGTTTCTTTGGCAACTTGTGGCTGTTCTGGCGTTGTTGTCTCGCCTGCACTTGCTCCTGTTTCAGTTGGTGCAGGTGTTGACGGTGAACTAGAATTAGATTTCTCACGTTGAGCCACCATAGCCTCTGCTGGGATTAACTCGCTTAAGTAATTCAAATCACTCTTGTTAATCCGACGGTAACCATCTGTAATCACACGTGGGATGCGATAGTTATCCGTACCTATTTTCACTTTTGGATCTAATAGGTCTGCCGGATCAAAAATATAGCCGTCTTTTGTTGTATATTTTCCTGCTGCCTTAGCTTCTGCCAATTCTTCTGCCGAGTGAACAATTTGCCAATTTTTCAAACCTGCACGTTTCTCAATCGGTGTGACATTTTTCGCCAATTCTTCAGCGTCTCGTTTATCAAGAAGAGTTTGTACAGCTTCCAATTCTTCTTTAGATAAATCTTTCTTGGAAATTGAACGCAGAGAACCACCTGTCGCTCTTGGTAGACTGAATGCTTGACTAAAGACAAAACTTGCTGGATCTAGTACGTCTTCCGCCGAGAAGATATAGCCATCATTTGTTGCAAATTTCCCTTTTGCACGTGCATCCATGACTTCTTCTGCTGTGTGAATGATTTGCCAATTTTTCAAGCCTAAGCGGTTTGCTTTAGGTGTTGCATTTAGAATTGGGGGAACAAGATCCGTTGCTTCTCCATCACCATGTCCACTTGTAGTCCAAGCAGATGGACGAATTTCAGGATGTTGCATGATATAGCGGATCGTTGCAATCTGTTCCTTACTCAACCATGTGTAAGGTAGGACGTGGATGTGATCAATGTGTGGAATAATAAAGGATTGTCCAGTATCATAGGTCGCATTCGCTCCCTTCATCGGAATCTGATCCATACCGACCAACATGGCTGGCGTAAGATCTCCTTCTGCAAGCGGTGCAATATCAAAGATATACTGCTTATCTTTTTCTGCCAAGGTCAACTCAGCAAAAGAGATCTTCATCAAATCTAGTTCGTCACGACCATACGTATAAGTTTTTCCACCTACTTCCATTTCATAAACAACTTTTCCAGCCAATTTACGTTTAGCCGTTACTTGTTTGTATTCAAATGCAGGGCGATTTTCTTCTTGAATTGGTTTTACAGGTTTTGCATCATTCCCTTGACTTGGTGTTGTGGGGTTAACATCATTTCCTGCTTGTTCAGAAGTTTTCGGTGGCACTTGTTTGCCCACCTTCTCATTAACCCATTCCTCTACTTGCTTGATTTCAAAATCTTCGAGTTCGCCAAAACCAACATAATGGAAATGATCTCCATGACTAGCTATCAACCCTTGATCATCAACTGAGGTAATAGAGGATTTGCTAAAGATGTATCCATCACTTGTAAAATATGCCTTACCATCTAACCCTTTTCCATAAGCAGGAATTTGACGTCCCATATAGGAAATCACTTTCCCTGTTGACTGCTTCGGTTGTGTTGGTAATACTGGTTGTGTAGGCGATACCGGTTGCGTTGTAACCGTGCCATTTGGTGTTACTGGACGATTTGGTTGTGTCGGTGTGTGTTGGGAGTGACTTGCTTGTGCACCAGAAGAAACACCTGCTCCATTTACACCGATCATTCGAGAAATCTTCTCCTCTAAAGGAGACATCTGGCTGTATGGGATAAAGTGGTAATGGTCGCCGTGTGGAACGATGACACCTGCTGCGGTTTTCTTCGTAATCGTTCTTGGGTCAAATACCAATCCATCTGCTTCTACATGGCGTTGAGATAGCGGCGTTGCATCCAATTGAGCCAATAAACTAGCCAAATCCTGACCTTGCCCCGCACTAATTGTTGTCTGTTGAGCTCTATTGTTTCTATCGCCATATTGACTACCACTAGCCGAGCTCACACTTCCTTTTTGATTCCAGTAATCTTGAGCAGCCTTCAATTCGGCAGCTGATAAATCTTTTTTAGGAATAAAGTGGAAATGGTCGCCGTGCGGAACGATAAAGCCATCTCCCGTGTCTTCAATAACATCTGTCGGATTAAAGACATAGCCATCGTCTGTTCTGTAGCGACCGTCTTTACTATTTCCTGCTGCTTGATTCTTACTGTCAGCAGAAGAGATTCCTTTTTGCCGCTCCACTTCTTCTTTGCTACGAACATTTTTACGTTTGCTAGGGTCTTTTAGATAGAGATAGTATTTCCCGTCGACTTTTATGACGTAGCCATCTTGAACTTCATTGATGATGTGACTGTCTTGTAAAACATAGTTCAGGTCCTTCATGACCAACTCTTCACTAAAAATCGCATCAAAAGGGACTTTACCATTATAGTAGTGAAAATGGTCACCATGTGATGTCACATAGCCTTGATCAGTAATTTTAACGACTATCTGCTCAGCGTCAATATTTTCCTTGGCAGAAACTTGATCAGGCGTTAATTGTTCAGCAACGGTAGTTTGTACACTTTGACTATCTTCAATATAGGACACACGATTTTTTTGCTCTTCCATCGCTTGGAAACGTCCAAGCTGATAGCTACAGAGACTCATCCCTAAAACAAGGGCGGCTACGGAGCCAACAACTGCTTTTTTCTTCATTTTTTCTCCTTTCGGTCGATAGAATTCGGCCTTTTATTTTAACTCTCGAGCTAATGTTTCTAAGACTTGCTCTAGATTTTCTAGATAGGTTAAATTATTTTCTGGATCTGCTTCAAGAGGATCCAACACTTTTAAATCCACACCTGTCGAACTCGCCAATGCCTTGGCAAGCTTATCCGAGGCACCTTTTTCTGTAAAAATTGTTTGCACATTGTAGGTGTCAACAAATTCTTTAATTTCCGCCAACTGTCTAGGGCTTGGTTCCTCCTCTGAAACTCCTGCGATTCCCAACTGCTTCAACCCGAAGCGTTGCGCGGTGTAGGAGAAGGCTGTGTGTTGAGTGACAAATGTTTTTGATGTGGCTTTTGAAAAGATTGGACTATACTTGTCTGCCAACTTTTGCGCCTTTTCCTCCAAGGTTGCGGCATTTTGACGATAATAATCCGCATTCTTAGGATCACTTTCTGCTAAAAGTTCACCAATCGCAACAGCTTCCTGACCAACCAAAACTGGATCCAGCCATGTGTGGGGGTCATATAAACTAGCTTCATCAATCCCTTGACCAGCTTCCATGTCTTCTAAGCCTGGAACCTTTGTCAGCGGTAAATTAGTCGAAGCCTCCAAAACCTTGACAGATGAACCTTGCAAATTAGGTTCCAAACGTCCTGCCCAGGATTCCAAAATTCGCGAATGATAGATAAAAACATCTGCATCGTATATGGCCTTTATGTCCGCAGCTGATGGTTCATAAGAGTGTATGCCCTGTCTTGAGCCAATCATTCGAATATCATTTTTGCTCCCAGACACTTCCTTAACCAGTGAATAAATTGGGTAAAATGAGGTGACTATTTTCATTCCTGGCTGCACTTGACTCGCTTCCTTCTGAGCCGAGCAAGCTGCTAAAACAAAACCGAATAAGGCAACAAAACAGCCCCTTATCACTTTCTTTAACATAACTACCTCCTTTATTAACCAGTTAACTATATCACAATAATATTAACCAGTCAAGTATTTTTTGAAAAAAATAAGACTTTCTTTTTATAAGCCAGTCTTACCTTTACTTAAACGAATTGTTTCACTCGTTTGATCTCTCCCCATTCACGCTTCCTCTTTTTATATCCAATAAAACTTGTCAGACGGACAATATTCAATACCCAATGCAAGAAAAAGTATCTAAACAAGGTTGCCAGGAAGGCTTTACACAAATCCATAGGCCCAATAAATAAATCTTGCGAGTAGACGCGTTGCAAAAATGATGCAAAGGTGATTAGTGAGCAAAAAGCACTATAGAGGAAAAAGAGCGATATGAAAAATGAGATGTTTAGTTGATGATAGATCAATGAAAGTAGAATCACGAAACAACCGAAAGTCTCTATAAACGGAGCTAAAAATTCAAATAGCATATAGTAAGCATAGGAAAAATATCCCACCGCCCCAAAACGAACTCGCGATAGCATTTTTCGGTATTTTTTTAGACATTGATAGAGCCCCAAGAACCAGCGACGGCGTTGTTTGCATAAATCACCGATAGAGCTCGGTGCTTGACTCCAACAAATGGCACTGGTTTCATAGCAGATTCGATAAGGAATATTGTTATTTCTACAGAAATAATGCAATTTCATGACTAGCTCCATATCTTCTCCTAGTGTCTGCCTATCATACCCCCCAACTGCTATGACATACTCCTTGTAAAATAACCCAAAGGCACCTGATATGATGAGATTGGATTGCAAATAGTCCAATAAAATTCTACTCCCTAAAAAAGAACAGTCATATTCGATAGCTTGTAAACACGGGAGCACCGACCACGGCAACTGGTAATGGCTGACCTCTCCGTCAGTTATTCGTACCCCTTGTGAAACTTGGACGACTCCACCAACAGATATGACATTCTCCCATTTCTGCATGGGACGGACGAGGTTTTTCAGAGAGTTTCTTTGTAACATCGAATCTGCGTCGATACACAAAAAATATTCGTGCTTGGCTGCGTTGATCCCGAGGTTAAGAACATCCCCTTTGCCTCCATTTTCTTTTTCAATCAATGTCAGACAAACAGAACCAAACTCTTGTTCTGAGATTCTGTGATAAGGACGACAAGAAAGCTTGTAGTCAATTTTTCGTTGACTGTCCTTCATCTGAAAATAGTCGCGAACCAGTTGTGCTGTTTGATCTTTAGAACCATCATCTAATACAATGATTTCATAGACAGGATAGTCCAATTTCAATAAGGATTCTATGGTGGAAATAATGGTAACTTCCTCGTTGTAAGCTGGGACCAATATAGATATTGGTGGATAATTGCCCTCGCGCTCCTCTAACTTCCTCCGTCGCTTTCTATAGCGCTCATGGAGATGAATACCTCCTGTCACTACAGAAAGCAACAAGAAGCTTGCGTACAACACTAAGTAAGTCAAAAACAAGAAGCGTGAAATCGTTAAAAAAATGCTTAACCAAGTCATCCCTGCCCCCTTCTAATTAGCGCTTGCGCTCGACCATTTGTGGTTTCTTATAAAAAAGTCTACGTTTGATAATATAAGCCATATTAAAGATTAAAATAGCAATGCAAATAATAATATAAAAATACAAGACATTGTGTATCATTTCTCTTCCTCTTTCCAATAGTCTTTTAGCATGGTGTATGAAGTTTTTAGAACTCCTTCTACGGTAGGTCTATTCCATTTTTCCAAGCGATAGTTTTCCATCTGAATATACTCCCCTTTTTTCCACTCACCTAAACCAAGCTGGATAGAATCAATCGCTATCTCCGAAACACCATAATGTTGATAATAGTCATCGTGTATCCTTCCTTGTGAGGGATTTGAAAAATTTAACAATTGCCACGGAATCCGAATTTCTATAACCTTCTCTCCAAAGTAAATATCCGCCTGCGAATCAAACTCTTTTGCTCCCCTCTGACTGTTTCCAGAACGTAGCCGTCCCGTTTCATAAAGCGGATTCCATTTATCTTCTCGTTCGGCTTTTTCCAAGTCTTCAAAAATCCGATTGTGTTTCAATACAAGCGATGCCGTTGTAAAGTGCGATGAATCTTTTTTAGGAATATCAACAAATGGGTCACTTCCGCTTGTTTGTTTGAGATAGTTAGCTCGAACCGCATCATATCTCTCCTGAACCAATAAACGGCTGTTGCTTTCCCCATCTATAGCTAGGAGAAAATCTGCTCTCCCTAAGAAGTGTACTCTTTCATCCTTCCATTCCATACTGCCGGTCTTCGGTGTAATATCAATAGGAATCAGCCACCGATTTGCACCATCGGTCTTTACGGCAGTCTTTTGAATAGCTAAATATAAATAACTTTCATCCCCATCAACAAGTAATTTATTCCCGTTATTTTCAGTAATAGCTTGCTTTTTCCACTCCTCAAGCGAGCCATCAAGACTGTGATTCTTTACTCGATTTTCAAACGCCATCAAGCCGAAGCCTTGATTATTTGATTGAGCATCTCCCCATTGGAAACGGCTGTGCCGGTCTGTTGTAAAAGCTGTATTCCAAGTACGAGCGCCCCAATCATCTTGCCAGGACTCAATGATTCCTCCTACAGCACCTGTCTTTAAAAATGCTCGAAAATCCCTAATCAACATTTCTCCCTGCTGTGTTTCTGTTAGGGGTCCTTCTATATCTCCTTGATTCAGGGCTGTAATGGCTCTAGAAGTCGAATAACCATAGCCAGAAATCAAGACAGGAACTTGATGATAGCGCGTTAGGAGACCGACATAATTTTCTGGGTAGTTTTCTTTTTTTATTTTTGCAACATCTTCTATCGAAAAACTTGGATTTTCCCCAAGGTAATCAAGTGCTTTGGGGTGATAGTCCAACAATTGATAGGAAGCAAATACGCCTGTTCTTAGGCGATCGCTTACCGATAGATTTTCAACGTTTAATTGAGCATATTTTGAAGCTTGCGCTGCGAAGGGTTTTCGATAGATAAATGGGTCTGTTAGGGTCGAACTGGCAAAACTCACCAAGTGTTGCCAGCCATATTTTTTAGTCTCATAAACAACCATTTCATCCAACACTTCAGCTAACATCGCCTCAAAAGTCGTGGCAGTCTGACCTGTACTGATATACTCTCCCTTATAAGAAGTCTGCTTCACTTGATGATTGGTATAAGCGACTGTCGAACCATTCCATTGGTCACCAACGATAAAACCAAGCACCCATTTGGAAACATCTTTCCGATAGTAATGACTCCCCAAGTCGGTATTCCAGACTTTTCTTCGACCATGGATGACATCAACGGCATCTTTTACATCCTCCAATAGTCGTCCTCTATATTGGGGATGGTAGGCATCAATAGCTGTATTATCTCGAACATCATCCACTCGAACCCCTTGCAAAAGATAAAGCGGCTTATCTGACTGACGATTGTGCTTATCCAAGGCAACATAAAAATCAACATCCATAATCGTTTTTACACGAATGGTATTGGCTCCCATGTCTGAGATGCTCTTCATCCATGACAGGTAACGTTTCTCTCCAATAGCAAAATCATTTTGATGGTAGCCAGCTATGCCACTATCTATTGTTACCCCTTTGACAACAAATGGATGCTCTCCCCCTTTTGTTTTCCGTACCAATTCCTGATTGCGAACCTGGAAAGTATAGTTAATAGTCTCTTCCGAGTACACCTTAGGGATATACAAACTCCCATCAAAATAATACAAATAATAACCAACCGTCAATATGCAAACCAGTATACTGACAACTATCAAATACTTTTTCATAGCCCCTCCTAATAATCGACTAGCGTATTTGTATTTTTGGATGGAGCACAGTATTGATACAAGGTTTCAATATGCTCATCCAACCACTTCCCACGATCTTCAATAAAGGCTTTTACAACATGCACAGCTTCTTCGTAACTTGCTTGATTGCGTTCATAGGGCTGGAGATAGTTATGTTCATCCATTTTTTGCAACTGAAAGACGTAGCCCCATTTATCATTATTTCTTTGAATGGCTGGCCCTAAAAATTGAACTGTCTTATCAATATGATCGTGAAGACGTTTGGTACTGAGCAGATTTTTGCGTAGTTGATGGTACTTATGAACGACTAAATCGATAAACTCCTTATCCTTGATCATCATGCTAAACCACGGAACCTCCAGCATCGAGAAACCTGCTCGATCGTATTCTACATCGCTGTGGTTATCAAATGCGTTGTTAAAATCCCATACAGCAATCTTCATTTTATCTCGCAAATCCTTGTAGAGATAGGTGGAGAATATTCCTGCATCCGTATTACGGAAGAATTCATTGATAACGAAATAGGTCGCAAAAGCATTCTTATCTACGTAGTGCCCGTACTGTTTTAAATCGTAGGAGTATAGGATTCTCTCAATCTTACTAATATCCTGCTGGATAAAGTCTTTTTGAGCCTCTGTTATTTTTCGGACATTTGGATAGCGAATATCTAGCGATGACTGATCTGCTTGATAGGTATAGCCAACATAGTTATCGACTGGATTTTTTGCCTTGTGCGGTCGGTCCCAAACAGCAATATATGATGTTTTCAAGGAGCGTTTGTCACTTTTTTCAATAGGGATTCTATGCACTCCCTGTTCTATACTCTCAACAATTAAATACAAACCTTGGTACTCTCCGTTAATCATCACTTCACTATAACGGACATTGGGAGCATACTCCATCAATTCGCCAGCTAGGTTATAGGATATATAATTTCTCAGCAGACTCCTATCCAGAAATGGACCATGCAAGACCCACTCGGACTCCTTTGGCATTCCCGCAACCGTGTGCTCTACATCCTCTCCTTTTTTATCAACAAAACGTAGTTTAATTGATTTCTTATCAAAATGCCGAGAGGAATTGCCACGATACGCTATCTCCGCCAACGTTTCAACACGCGCCCCATCCCCGACACGGTTTACTTCATCTAATTTATCGTACAGCCGAACAGTTCCTCGTACAGATTGTTGTCTTGTTCCACCTTCATTTTCTCCTCTTTCTAGAGGAATTACCTTCCCATCCAGAGTGTCAATTTCAATAATCGGTAGGTGGCTGGCCAAGTGCTCAACTGGACTCACTGGTTTGGCAGATAGAGAAACTTTATGATGGTAAAATCGTTCTTTATGCTGTTTTAGGTCAAGCATCCGTAGACTAAAAATACCAAGCAGCAACCCGATAAAAACTAAGTAATACAGTATTTTTTGTTTCATAGATATTATCCATTGATGTCATCACTTTGAGTCACGACATTAAAATAGTCTACCTCCCCCAACTGATAGACTTGTTCAACTAAGCTATTATCTGCCGAATAGTATTTGTCATAAACACGCCGATTGACCTCAAAAATCAGCTCCAACATATCTGCTTTTGTATTTTTTACACGTTGAACAACATGTCCGTTAAAATACTGGAAGAAGAGTCCTTCCAAAGGAACTTCTAACTCTCGATTAGCTCGTACAATTAATAACATCCGATTTTCATTTTTAACCCTTCCCCAGATGAGAAGCAGCAAGAAAATCACACTACTTCCAATCATTGCCACTATATAATCTCCAACACCACAACAGATTCCAACTACAATCGTCCAAAAAATATAGGTTGTATCACGAGAATCCTTCACTGCTGTCCTAAAACGAACCACCGAAAGTGCACCAACCATACCCAAGGACAGCGCCACATTATTCCCAATAACGGTCATAACAGTCGCAGTCAGTACCGTCAGTGTCATGAGCGATATGTTAAACTTTTTACTATAGGTCGTTCCAGCATGCGTATAGGCATAAGAAACGTAGATAACTCCTCCTAAAATAGCTGCCACCACAATATGCATAATCATATCTTGGATTGTCAATGTTCCATGTTGTTCTAAAATATTTCGTAATAAATCTTTCATCTATCTTCCCTCTTAAAATCTATAATGTTTACTGATCATTCTTCCCATACAATATTTACTAGCACTCAATTCACTGCCATCCACCTCTGCCAACAAATCTTTGATATGCGACAATAGAAATCCATTGTACTTTACTTCTAAAATTACCAGATGAGGATCCAACAAACTGTATTGCAGCAGATGGTTATTAAAGATGTCGTAGGATGCTTCTGTCCCGCGTACTTGAAAATCAAACGTGATTCGAATATCGTTTTCAGGAGAAATAAAAGCTTTCCGACGGTATTCAATAATCGTCTTAGGTTTGTAACAGTACTGGTTCATACGGCAATAAAGTTCCGTCGCTAATTTATCTGGATAGGCCAATAACACTGAAGTGTTCCCTTCAATTAATGACATCGCATCACTTTTTGTCATCAAAAGGGAACGTTTCCGCTGATTATCTCCCTGCTTCTGCTTCAGCTCTAATTTGGCATTTTTCGAACCATTTCCATAATTCCTTAAGCGAATCTTCCGACGATTTTCAAGACCATCTTCTTTTTCCTGCCAATCAACATCCTCTAAAGAATCAAAATAGAGGGAACGTACGCAGTAGCCATCTTCTTTTCCATAGCTATCCACTTTTAGTATTTTTTCTAACTTTCCGCTCAAATAATAATACATTTCTAACGGAAGTAGATACTTCTTCTCCTTCCGCAACACTTCATTAATCAAGCCATGTCACTCCATTCCTTTTGCCATTTTCTATAATAAAAAATACAATTGTATAGTTGTCTTATGATTATAGTATAGTTCTTTGCTATTTTCTTGACAACCCTTCTACTCAAAAAAACATATAAACTACAGGGATGTGTATTTTGTCTATGCTACGTTACCTCTGCTTCAACATTTACTCCTCTCCTAGCACTCACTTCCTCAAAATAAAAAAACCCGATCAAAATCGAGTTTTACAAACAAGTTGTTTCAATATAGCCTATCATCCTAGATGACCATCGTTTTAATTATCAACGAAGCCATTTGCTTCATTTTTTATAATTTGAATGTATTTATAAATACTTACTTCTGACATTTTGAAAGCTGTAGCCACCTGTGGAATAGCGTCTTTGAAATCAAAGAAACCTTTTTGATACAAGGAGCGTACAACTGCTATTTTTTCTGTTCTTGATAGTTTGAATCGCTCAACATCTTTCCCATGTGTTTCTTGTTCAATCGCAGCCTCAATCATACTACCAGCAGTTGTATAGAAATTTTCAACGATATTTGGTTCTTCATGTTCTACTTGCTCATTAGCCAGTTCTTCATTGACATCTTCCAAGGCCGACTCGAACAAGCGCTTCAAGGTTAGCATCTTCGATTTATCAGCATTGACACAAATCATGCCGAGCAACTCACCAGTATCATCTTTTATAAAGAAACTAGAGGAATACAATTCCTTCCCGCCCAAAGTTTTTGTACGATAATTTACCAGATAATCCTTTTCCTTATAAACCTTCGACTGGAGTACATCCAACACAAAATCCGTTGCTGGAGCACCAATATCACGGCCGGATAAATTATTTTTTATATAAATCAACGAGTGATCTAGCCCCTGCGAAAAGTCTTGTAGCACAACTTCGGTCTTCTTCCCCAAAATTTGAGCCAAAAAATCAACCAAGGGAATATAGTGATTTAATTTTGAATTCATACTCATATCCAGACTCCTTATACATTACTTGTATCACACCAGACTGAAAATCGCAAATTTTTAACACGAACACGCCAAATTATAGATTGTTTCCGAATAAATGGCCACAATTCGCAGTAAATCTTCCACTTCCATGTATTCATTCGCCTGATGCATGGTATCTTCCCTATCTGGAAATAGCGCACCGAATGCAACTCCTTCTTCCATCAGACGAGCATAGGTAGCTCCTCCAATAACCAGCGGAGCTTCTTGTCCGCCTATTTGGTCTCGATAAACTCCTTGCAGACATTGAACCAGCTCAGATGATGGAGAAACAAAATGCGGGCTCAACTTCTCATATCCAGCCACTTGGAAACATTCTCCCAGTTTTGATGCCATCAAAGTCTGAATCCTAGAGAATTCAATCCCTTTTGGATAACGGCAATCACACAAAATCAGCCCTCCAGCTTCTTCGGTGTAAGATACCAGACCAACATTGACTGTCAATTTCCCCATCTCTGGATCCTGATAAGCAATTCCGAAATTTTCCCCAAATGAATCTTCATGGCAGTCAGCCAATAATGATAGAAAATCTTGTTGATTTGTAGAAACTCGTGAATAAGCATCCAAGAAACGAGCCAGGTGGGTTGCTGCATTTTCCCCTAAAAATGGTTTGCTACCATGAGCGGATTGCCCAAATAATGTCAGGGTAACATTCTTCTCCTGTCTGCATACTTCACCAGCAATTCCAGAATAGTCATTTATAAAACGATAAAATGCTTGGGATATTTTTCCAGGCTCCTCTGCTTCAAGTACTGCAACCGCCTTGTCAGGAACCATATTCACCTGCACACCGGCATGAAATTCTTTCAGATAAAAATCAGGACGATTCACACTACCGGTCGTGATTTGCAAAATACTAGTCCCCTTTTCACCATGGATAACAGGGAAATAGGCATCAGGAACCCAGCCAACCTTGGGAAAACTACGGTATTTTTGATAAGCCTTCATACATTTCCATTCGCTTTCTTCATCACTTCCAATGATAAAACGAACGGTCTTCTTTGGATGTATTCCTAACCGTTGCAGTATTTTTATTGCAAAGATGGCGCAGACCAACGGCCCCTTGTCGTCCAATACTCCTCGACCGTACAATCTTCTTTCTCGCAAAGTCGGTACAAAGGGATCTGACAACCATCCTTCCCCAACAGCAACAACATCAACATGCCCCATAATCCCAATAACTTCATCGGAGTTTCCCCAGTCTGCTTGAACAACCAGATTATCGATTATCTCTGTTTTCAGCCCTGTCTCATTCAATAATGTTTCGACCGCATATAGGGCACGTTTGGGGCCTGGTCCGACCGGACACTCCTCGCTCGCTAGACTATCGTCTCGAACAGAGTTAATACTCACCAAGTCACAAATATCTTGCAACAACTCCTCTTCATACTTCTTTATTTCATTTAACCAATTCATACTAACCTCTTATCTAAAAATAAAAGAACCAGACGGGAAATTCCCTATACTGGTCCTTTATACCTTAAGCAAGTGCTTGTTCAAAATCTGCCAGTAAATCTTCGACATCTTCAATACCGCAAGATAGGCGTAGAAGACTATCACTAATCCCTTGTTCAGCTCTTTCTTCTTTACTCAAACAAGCATGGGACATGGTTGCTGGATGCGATAAAATGGACTCTACACCACCTAGACTAACTGCTAAAATCGGTATCTTAATCATCTTAGTAAAGGCTAACATATCCTCTTTTGAGTAAAATTCAAAGGAAAGTACCGCACCGCCATTTGCAGCCTGTCGCATCTGTACAGAATGATTTGGATGATTGACCAGACCTGGATAATGAACTTTTTTTACTTTTGGATGAGAAACTAAATAGTCTGCAATTGTCTGCGCATTGTGTACAGATTGCTTCATCCGAAGCCCCATTGTTTTCATACCACGCAAAATCAACCAGGCATCCTCGACACCAACAATTCCTCCAAAATTTTTTTGGAATAGTTTCAGCTTATGATAATATTCTTCGTTGTTCGTTGCAATCAGTCCAGCAACAACATCGCTATGGCCATTGATAAATTTCGTTACACTTTCAACAACAATGTCCACACCTAGCTCCAACGGCCTCTGATACAAGGCTGTCATGAAGGTATTGTCAATAACGGAAATCAAGCCATTTTCTTTAGCCACTTCAACCAAGGCACGAATATCTACTACCTTTAATAAAGGATTTGAAGGAGTTTCTATATAGAGCATCTTGGTCTGGTCCGTTATCACCTTACGAACCTGGTCCAAATCAGCCATATCTACGAAACTTGTTGAAATGCCATATTGTGGCAAGATCTTCGTAGCAAATTGACACGTTCCACCATACACCTCAATAGGAAAGATGACATGGTCTCCAGCTTCCAATAACATCAAAACATTTGATATTGCGGCCATACCCGATGCAAATGCTATCGCAAAGGTGGCTTGTTCTAAGCAAGCTAAGCCACTTTCTAACGCATCCGTTGTCGGGTTCGAAAAGCGTGTGTATAAATACTTTTGCTGGTCACAATACAATTCTGAATTATGAAAAGTTGAGGTTTGATAGATAGGAATCGAGGCCGCCCCTGTATATTCATCTAACACTGGATAACCATGTAACAACCTTGTATTGTCTTTCATTCCCTATACCTCCGCAATTGCTTCAATCTCTACAAGTGCTCCAAAAGGCAAGCGGCCTACTTCAAAAGCCGTTCTAGCAGGGTAGTCCCCATCAAAGAAAGTTTGATAGACAGCATTGAAACTCGCAAAATCCTCTATATTGTCTAAATAGACTGTTGTCTTGATAATATTTTTCATGGAAGATCCATTATCTTCTAAAATAGCTTGCACATTCCGCAACGACTGCGCAACTTGCCATTCGATTGATTCTGGCTGATCAATTTTGCCTGTTTCAACATTAATTGGTAGTTGTCCTGATGTAAAAATCAAATTTCCTACCTTACTAGCCGCAGAATAACTTCCTACCGCAGCTGGAATTTTTTCACTTGAAATACGTTCTACCATATTCGATTCCCCTCTTTGATTCCCCTTTTAGTTAGTCGCTGTAGCAACTTTTGTTTGACTATTTTTCCAAATCATCAGCACAATCGGCAAGATAACATAGCCGATAACCATAGCTGTGATTGCAAATACATTGGCTACGACCTCACCATTTTCCAAGGTGATGGTAAATTGTTGAGCCCAGCTAAATTTATAAAGCAATAATAATGTAAAGGCTAGTGCAAGACCTGGAATGAAGACATCGACAACTGGATTTTTCTTAACATCTTGCAATGCTTCTCCCCGTTCTTTGCCCAAATAGAAAATGATAACTGCCAATGGTACGATGATAAATTGAATAAAACGTGAAATTGAGCTAAGGACAATGATACTGCTCATATTGAAACCGAAGGCCATCGGTAATAAAATAGCAATCCCAATCGTGATAAGGAATGAAGTCAGTGGGAAGCCATTTTCAGTACGTTTTGTAAAGGCACTTGGAATTTGTCCCTGCAAGGCCATCGCTTCCAAAATACGAGGCGTATGGAAGGAAGCGGCCACATTGATACCAAACATAGAAACTAAAGCACCTATTACAATCATACTACGAATAATATTATTGTCAAATACTTCTGCCAAGGCTACAACTTCCGTAGTAGAAACAATCGCTTCTGGGTTAATCATCATAGCAACCCCAACAATACCAATATAAATAGCTGCAACAATAGCAATCGCCAACGGGATCGCTCGTGGTAAGTTTTTCTCTGGCGCTTCCATATCCTCAGAACCACTCGCTACACTTTCAAAACCAGTAAAGGCATAGAAAGCTGCAATAATCGCCATACAGTAAGCACCCATGTCTAGATTGGAACCCAAAGGTTCGCCTGCACTGTTCATAATGGAACTAATCGTACCGAATTGGTTAACATTGCCAAATAAGACAATAGCCAAGCCAACAACGATTGTCGTCACCAAAGCGCCAACTTTTCCGATAGTAGAAAGGTTATTGATGACTTCAAAAATTCTTGTACCGAATATATTTACAAGTAAGAGTACCGCCATCAAACAGATAAATCCGAGAGTGATATAGGTCATATTTGTATTATCCAACCCAAATATACCAAGGACAGTTTTTACTACCGCAGTCCCCATAACACCCCAGGCAATACTTGCTGCAATATAGCGAGTAATTCCGACATAAAAACCAACATTATCTCCGAATGCTGCCTTGGCATAGGCATAGGCTGCACCACCTTTAGAAACGTACTTAGCCGCTGCTGCAAAAGTAATCGCAAGTACTGAAGCAAATACTGCTGCCAGTAAATAGACCAGCAAGGCTTGTTGCCCCGTAGAAGCAACTACCGTACCTGGTGATAGGAAAATTCCCGTCCCGATAACGGAATTAATAGTCAGCAATACGATGGAATAAAAACCTAATTTCTTTTTCATGACCTTTTCCTCCTACTCTCAAACGGCCATTTCATATAAAATCTCTTCACTTGACATACCTTGCGCTGCTTCAACCAAGGCTTTAAAGAGACGACACATACCCGCATCGCAATGGTGTAACATTTCAGGATGCCACTGTACACCAATCATAAAAGGATAGTCAGTACTTTCAATCGCTTCAATCACACCATCTCTTGCCCTCGCTACAACTCTGAAACCATCTCCCACCTTACGAATCACTTGATGATGGAAAGAGTTCACCATCACTTTTTTCTCTCCCAGCACGTGATAAAGTACAGAATCTTCTTCGATCTCGATGGAGTGAGTTGCTAAGTCTGGATGATGGGCTTGCCAATGCTTGATTGTCACACCTTCCGCATAGGATAAATCTTGCCAAAGGCTACCACCGTGTGACACATTGATGATTTGACATCCACGACAAATCCCTAAGATTGGAATTCTCTTTTCTTTAGCTTTTTGTAAAAGTTGACTATCGAACCAATCGCGCAATGGGAAAATATCCCCTAATTTCTGATCTGGTTCTTCATCATAATTCAAAGGATTGACATCGTGCCCCCCTGAAAGAATTAATCCATCAATACTACCAATATAGCCATCAATGACTGTCTCATCTTGACTAATCGGAATAATGAGCGGAATCCCTCCGCTGCGTATAACAGAGTTTACATAATCTTCATTTACATAAGCTCTATGATAACCAGGAAACATCCCTCCTGAATCAACGATAATACTCGCTGAAATCCCAATAATCGGCTTAGAACACTTTGATTCCATAGCCATCCTCCTTGTTTTATAAAATATTATATTTTTTTATAATCAAATTATAATACAAAAAGAAAACGATTACAATACTTTTTTATAAAAAAATATATTTTTTTATAAAAAAGTATCATATCGCATTAAAAAGATGATTAAACAAAAAAACCCGACCAGAGTCGAGTTTTCCAATTTACATTATTATTTTACAGTTGCAGTGCTTGTGATCACTTCTACAGCTTTCTTCACAGCGATGTCGTGTTTAAGCATTTCTGGTGAAAGCAAGCTACGAACTTGTGCTACTTCCATCTTGTAAGTTGCTGCCAAGTCTTCGATTTCTTTGTTGATTTCTTCTTCAGTTGCTTCGAAACCTTCTGCTTTAGCTACTGCTTCAACAACCAAGTTTGTCTTCGTACGTTTTTCAGCATCTGCTTCGTATTGTTTATGAAGGTCTTCACGAGTTGTACCAGTGATTTGGAAGTACATATCTGGTGAGATACCTTGTTGTTGCATACCACCCAAGAATTCGTTGATTGCACGGTGAACTTCTTCGTGGATCATTTCTTCTGGCAATTCAACGATTTCAGCGTTTTCTACAGCCAATTCAAGAGCTGCTGATTCAACTGCATCGTCAAAGGCAACTTCTTTTGCTGCTTCCAATTCTTTACGGTACTTAGCTTTCAACTCATCAAGTGTTTCCACTTCTTCGTCGATATCTTTTGCCAACTCGTCATCCAAAGCTGGAACTTCTTTTGCTTTTACTTCGTGGATTTTTGTCACGAAGAGGGCTGGTTTACCAGCAAGGTCAGCTGCTTGATAGTCTTCTGGGAAAGTCACTTCAACGTTTACTTCTTCACCAGCTGCGTGGCCTACCAATTGTGCTTCAAAACCTGGGATGAATTGACCTGAACCAAGTCCAAGTGAGAAGTTCTCACCTTTACCGCCGTCAAATTCAACGCCGTCGATAGAACCTACAAAGTCGATAACAACTGTGTCGCCTTCAGCTGCTGGACCTTCTTTGATGACCAATTCAGCCAAGTTGTTGCGCTCACGTTCGATTTTTGCATCTACTTCTTCGTCAGATACTTCTTTAGTTGCTTCTACTGAAACTGCCAAGTTTTTGTAGTCACCCAATTTTACTTCAGGTTTTGTCACAACTTCAGCAGTGATTGTCCAGTCTTGGCCTTTTTCCATAGATACAACGTCGATTTTTGGTTGTGCAACGACTTCAAGACCAGCTTCAGCTACAGCTGCTTCATAAGCTGCTGGCAAGAGTGCATTTACTACATCTTGGTAAAGTGCTTCTTCACCGAATTTTTGGTTGAAAACGGCACGTGGCAAGTGACCTTTACGGAAACCTGGAAGATTGATATCTTTCTTAACTTTGTTGAAAACGCGGTCCAATTCTGGTTTGATTGCATCTTGACCGATTGTGAAAGTCAAAACGCCGCGGTTTGTTTCTTTTGCTTCAAATGATACAGACATTCTGTCATTCTCCTTAAAATTTTATTGCATACTCTTCATTATACCACAAATGACAAGGATTTCAACGATTTTATAATGGACTTTCGGGAAATGGCAGAGCTGGAAGCTAATCTTCTAATCTGGTTGTTGTCCGTCGTGGGCCAGCCACTTGCAGTCTGTTAAACTCATTTCGGAAAAGACCGCTTCAAAAGAAGAATCTTCTGGCGAGCAGGCATAGATTCCAAAATGGATTTTTCCACCGCCTTCATGTAAGTGGCAAATCCGCATCTGCTCAAAATGGATACCGTCTTTAGAGTTTTCAATGCAAAAATCACTGCCCCGTCGGCTCAAGCGGTAATAGGTTGACTTGACAGAAGCTGGTATTTCCTGAGTTGCCCAGTCTGAAAAGCCGTGATTGGTCACGACACTGCCCAAGTGCTGAAACTCCTCATTTTCATACTCAATCGAGCCCTTAATCCAGTTTTCCGAATCCTGATAAACCACGACACCACACTGGTCAAAGCGGGTATGACTATTGGAAAAATCTGTCTTAACCGTAAAGGAAAAATACTCTTCCTCCGTATCCATCAAGAGCAGGGGAGCATTGTCATTGACAAAATGATAATAGGTCTTCTGCCACAAATCCGTGTGTGCTTGGGTTGTGATTCTGATTTCCTTATCTGAAATCTGGTAGTTTTCTGGCTCTCGCACCCAGTAAAAATTCTTCGTGTTCATTTGTTTTCCTTTCGTTTTAGATTATTATACAGACAAAAGATAAGGAAGACAAGTGACTCAATCAACTCTTTTAAGAGCAGGCTGAGGTGATTTTGGGGACTTTGCAGGCCTTGTATCGTCAAGATTAGCGGGGTACTATTCCTCCAAAAAGTCTATCAAGGCTGTTGAAAATACCTCTGCATTTTGGAAGATAGATCCGTGACCCGCATTTGGATAGATGATCAGTTGGCTGTTTTTGATTTTCTCATGCATGATATAAGAGTTCTCAGTCGGAACTTGCATGTCCTTATCACCGTTGACGATCAGCGTTGGTTGCGTGATAAAGCCCATATCTTCTTGAGGGTCTCTGCCCCAACGTTTGATAGCCTTCAGTTGTGTTAAAAATCCTGGGATGTTCATGTCCTTGTCTGCATACTCGGCTTTTCTTTCTCCCATACGCCCCAAAACTTTTTCAGCTTCCAGTCGACCTGCTTCATCGTGGTTGTAGAAGATGTAGCGTTTTGGATCCACACGCTCCAGACCTGCCTTCAGCATATAGCGGAAGGTTTTTCCTGTCACCTTATCGACTTCAACACCCCCACGAGGACCTGTTCCTGCAAGAATCAAGCGGTTAACCATTTGGCTATCAAGACGAACGATTTCTTGGGCGATAAAACCACCCATAGAAAGACCGAGCAGGTTAATTTTCGTATGCCCCAAGGCCTTAATAATAGCATAAGCCTGCTCTGCCATTCCTGGAATAGTAGGAGCTACCTTGCCTTGACTGGCTCCGACGCCAGGCAAATCAAGAACAATGACATGCTCTTTTTCAGCTAGTAAGTCTAGCAATTTTGGATCCCAGTTGTCCAAGGTTGCGGCCAAATGGACTAACATGACCAAGGGCAGCTTAGACTTGCCCTTACCTAGTTCACGGTAGGCAATCTGATTGCCAGCGACAGTAATGTATTGATTTTTAGTTGTGATATAAGACATAAGTACTCCTACTATTTAAAACTAAGGACAGTTTTTCCACGTGAGCGACCGTTGGCGACCTTGTCCAAGGCTGCGTTGACTTCTTCAAATGGGTAAACAGTGTCGATAGACGGTTTAATTTCTGACTTGCTGAAAATATCTGCCACTTCTTGTAGCTGTTGCCCATTGCTTTCTACGAAGATGAAATGGTAGTGTACTCCGTAGCTTTCCGCCATTTTATCAAACTTGCGACCAACCAAGCCAAGCAGGATTTGTTTCCATTTTGGCAGGTTCATGCGTTTGGCAAATTCGCCATTTGGCATGGCACGGAGGGAAACCAACTGACCACCTTTTTTCATAATCGACATTTGTTTTTCAGTTTCTGCACCGCCAAGCGTGTCCAGTACATAGTCAACATTTTTAACTGTTTTAGTGTAATCTTCTGTTTTATAGTCAATAAAGCGATCTGCACCTAAAGCCAAGACACGCTCACCACTAGCACCATCTCCGTTGGTAATAACGGTCAAACCTTTAGCTTTGGCAATCGGAATGGCCATGCCACCGACACCACCAGTACCACCTGAGATGAAAATGGTCTTGCCAGCCTCTGCACCCATGAGGTCCAATGCCTGCATAATGGTCAGGGCAGTCAGGGGAACGGCAGCCGCTTCCACATCGGTCAGATAGGCAGGAACTTTGGCAAGGGCAGCAGCCTCTACCGCCACATACTCGGCAAAGGCACCGATGTTGTCGAGGGGAAGACGACCAAAGACACGGTCACCAACCTCAAACTTGGTGACACTTGATCCAACTTCTGTAACCAGACCAACGATTTCATTTCCCGCTGTTTGTGGCAATTTGTAAGGGACAATCAATTTGACTTCACCACGAGAAATCATGTTGTCCAAAGGATTGACACCTGCTGCGGTCACTTTGACAAGGACTTGGTCTGGTTTGATGTTCGGTTTAGCAATGTCTGTTAGGTTTAGTGCGATATTGTTTTTGTTATAAGATGTGTGTTGTGCTGCTTTCATGGTTTACTCCTTTTATTCGTAGACTTGTATCTAATACAAGTCTAAGTTGTACTAAATAGAAACTGACTTGTGAAAGTCAGTTGGATTTTTTTGCCTTTTGATACAAGTTGGCAATAACCTGGGCCAAGCTTTCTTGGGATAATCTATCCTGCAAATCCTGCTCAATGGTCGCAAAGATTGGCTGGACAGCTCCTGCAATGTGCCGACCAACTGGGCAGGCTTGATTAGCATGTTGGTGCTGTTGAAAGAGCTGGATATGCGTGACTTCCTGGGTAGCATAGTAGATGTCCAGAAGGCTGATGTCCGCCGGACTCTTGCTCAACTCATAGCCAGCCTTGCCCTGCTGGGACTGGATGATGCCTGCATTCTTCAAGAGAGCGATGACCTTGCGGATATAACTGGCATTGGTACCGACGCTGGTTGCCAAGGCCTGCGACGTCATGACGTCACTACTCTCGCTAATCATGGTCAAGATATGCAAAGCTACTGAAAATTTGGTATCCATGGAAATCCTCCTTTTGAACTTGTATCAACCACAAGAACAAGTTTAGCAAAAAGAAATCCACTTGGCAAGGATTTTGTTTTCAAAAAAATCACAACCGCTTGGCTGTGACTAATTTTTCCGTATCTGATCTTCCTGATAGGCCGCACGTGCTCCGCCGATGAGCTTAGGACGGCTGGCAAGGGCGGTGACATGAGCCTGACCGATCTCACGCAAGCTCGGTCTAATCGGCACTTGGACGTGCTTGATGTGCATACCAATCGCCGTATCACCGATGTCCACACCAGCCTGAGCGGTGATAAATTCCACTTCGACTGGATCCTTCATATACTTGAAGGCTGACAACTGTCCAGAGCCTCCTGCATGAAGGGTGGGCAGGACATTGACCATTTCCAAATCTTTCTGGATAGCCAATTCCCGCTCCACTACCAAGGCACGATTGAGGTGTTCACAGCCTTGGACAGCTAGGTAAATGCCTTTTGGAGTCAAAATATCCAGAATGGTTTCGACAACGGCTTCTCCAACTTCCAGACTGGAATTTTTGCCAATATGCCCACCAATGACCTCACTAGAAGACAAACCTAGTACAAAAATCTGACCCTTTTGAAGATTGCTGAGTTCTAAAATCTCTTCGACAACTTGCTTAGTTTGGTCTTTAATTTCCTTTAATGACATGATTTACTGCACCAATTCTTTCTATTGCCTGAGTCAAGATATAACCTAGTACCAAACCAACTGTGTTTTGCAGGGTATTGCTCATCAGACTTGTAACAGCATCAGCTACATTATACATGAAACTAGATGCTACAAAATAGCCACCAATCATGGAAAGACTGGCAAGAACAACTCCAATCAAACGTTTCTTACCCGTCCATCCTGCAAAATAACCCTGAGCACCGTGGAAAAGCAAGCTAAAGAAAGCCCACTGGGGATAGCCCAACAAGAAATCAATCAAAAGCCCTGACAATCCGCCAACAATTACTCCTTCTTTCTTGCCCAGGTAAAAGGCTGTAAAGAAAACACCAACATCTAACAACGTGACAAAGCCCGTCGGTGTCGGTACGTGGACAAAAGCCAGAGCCAAGGTCAAAGCCGTTAGAATGGCCAGCAATACAAGTTCTTGCGTCTTTTTATTTCTCATACTGAATCACCCCATATTGATCTGATTTTAAGATGGCTGCATGGACAAAGTCCTTGGATAATTTGACTGCCTCCAAAGAGTTCTGACCTAGCAAGAGCTGACTGGCAATGCTGGACGCAAAGGTACAGCCTGCACCCACATTGTTTTCTGAAAGCAGGGGCGACTTAAGCACCACCACTTCCTGCCCGTCATAATAAACATCGATAGCCTGTGAACCTCCCAAGCGGTTGCCCCCCTTGATGACCACCGACTTGGCACCCAAATTATAAAGTTCCACCGCCGCCTGCTCCATCTCTTCCACCGTTTGGATGTCTTTTTGGAGCAATAGCTGAGCTTCTGCCAGATTTGGTGTGATGATGCTGACATAGGGAAGGAATTTCAAGAGTTCATCCCTCAGCTGGCTGACCTCGGTATCATGCGTTTCCTTGCAGACCAAGACCGGATCCAAAACCACCGGAATATCCTGATGGGCCTTGATAAATTCCAAGGCCTGCTCTGCTATGTCCACCGTCGGAAGCAAGCCAATCTTAATAGCTGAAAAGGGCACATCCTTCAAACTAGCCAACTGCTGGGCAAACACCGCCGCATCTGTCGGAATAACCTCAAACCCTTTTTCCGTCATAGCTGTCAAGCAGGTCACCGCCACAAAGCCATGCAGCCCATGGACTGTGTAGGTGGTCAGGTCTGCATGGAGGCCGCCACCACTGAAAATATCATTGCCCGAAAGCGCCAAAATATACTTAGTCTTCATAGATAATCTCCTTTAGATAGAGGCCATTTCCCGCCGCAGTTGGACCTGCCAAACCACGATCTTTTTCTGCCAAAATCCGCTTAATCTGCCCCACAGGCATCCGACCATTACCAATTTTCAAGAGGGTCCCCACCATATTTCGCACCTGCTTGTACAAAAAGCCGTTACCTGAAAAGGTAAAAATCAAGAACTGCCGCCGCTGGTCATACTCCATTGTCGCCGCCGTGATGGTCCGCACCTTGTCCTCGACCGAGGTCCCTGATGCCGTAAAGCCTGTAAAGTCATGGGTCCCCACCAGATCCTGAATAGCTTCTTCTATCAAGCTCAAATCCAAATCATAGGGATAGAAGGTCGCATAGTGGCGCATCATGGGATTCTTGGGTCGGCCAATGTCCACCAGAAATTCATAGGTCTTGCTGTGCTTGGCGTAGCGGCAATGAAAATCATCCGCCACCTGCTCCACCTGGACCACATCAATATCCTCAGGGGTTTGGGTATCCAGGGCAAAGCGGAGCTTCTCAGCATCTCGACTGCCAGCCAAGTCAAAGTGTATAACCTGACCGTAGGCATGTACTCCCGCATCTGTCCGACCCGCACCATGAACGGTTACTGGCTGACCACTATTCAATCTTACTAACGTTTTTTCGATTTCTTCCTGAACCGTACGAGCATGGGGCTGGCGTTGAAAACCAGAAAAATCATGTCCGTCGTAGGAAATAATTGCCTTATATCTTGTCATGTTTTGATTGTAGCACAGGAAAAGTATGTAAACAAGTCAGGAGACACCAAACTGTCCTATGACAGATTTCCTGTCCCAAAATTGACACAACCTCCCAAATACACTATAATGAAACTGAATATTGTATCTTAGAATTTTTATAAAATAGTAACGAAAGGAGGAAACTATGGAACTCCATTCTCACCTCAATGCAGAAAACCAAACTGCTTTTGAACACGTCATCCAACATCTAAAAGAAAAGGGTGTACGCATTACCGAAACTAGAAAAGCAGTCGTTGCCTATATTATCGAAAGCGATGACCATCCTAGTGCTGAGATGATTTATCAAGATCTACTACCGAACTACCCCAACATGAGCCTGGCGACTGTTTACAACAACCTCAAACTTCTATTGGAAGAAGGGTTCGTGACTGAATTGAAACGGACCAATGATAATACAACTTATTACGACTTTATGGGGCACGAGCACCTCAATGTTATTTGTGAAGTCTGTGGAAAAATCACTGATTTCATGGATGTAGAAATCCCGAGCTTGAAGAAGGAAGCTCATACCCAAACTGGTTACAAAATTACAAAAGAGGTGCTATCCATCTACGGCATTTGTCCTGATTGCCAGGGCTAAAAGACGAATATCAAAGCGGCTTTCTGTCGCTTTTTTTTATTTCCCTTTGAATTATCAGAATAATCTTAATTAGAATCATTACAAATAACTTGACTTTCTTTTTATAATTGTTATAATTAACTCAGATAAATAATAATGATTCTAAATAAGGAAACAAAAAACTATGACACTCGTAACCAACCTCAAACAACACAGCCACATCATCACAACCGCTCTCTGCTTGGCGCTCATTCTAATGGGTATCCTTTTGCTCCAGACTGGACAGGGATGGGCACCCATCCTCTTCATTTCAGCCTTTGTCATCGGTGGCTACCAGTCAGCCAAGGAAGGTATTTCTGAGCTGATTTTCGACAAGCACCTGTCTGTTGACCTCCTCATGATTTTGGCTGCTATCGGCTCTGGACTAATCGGCTACTGGATGGAGGGAGCCCTACTCATCTTTATCTTCTCCCTTTCTTCTACTCTGGAAGAATTAGCCATGGAAAAAAGCAAAAATGCCATCGCAGCTCTGATGAACATGACCCCTCCAACGGCTCGCAAAATCGAGAAAAATGGTGACATCACTGTCTTAGACACCGCAGCCATTCGCATCGGCGACCTCCTGCAAGTTCGCAAGGGCGACACGGTCCCACTGGATGCAACCCTCATCAGCCCACAATCCATCTTTGACGAATCCATGATTACAGGCGAGCCACTCCCTGCGGAAAAAGTAGCTGGTGCTGCTGTTATTGGTGGGACTATTAACCAAGGTCCAACTGTGACCGTTCAAGTTACAGCTGAAAAAGGCGATGCCCTCTTCGATAAAATCGTTCAAATGGTCGAAAATGCCCAAGAATCCAAATCAAAAACGGCGACTTTCATTGAAAATATGGAAGATACCTATGTGAAAGTTGTCTTGGTGGTGGTGCCGCTCTTTATCCTCTTTGCTCATTTTGCTCTGGGTTGGGACTGGTTGACTGCCTTCTACCGTGGCATGATTCTCTTGACCATTGCTTCTCCATGTGCTCTTGTGGCATCTTCTTCACCGGCGACACTTTCTGCCATCAGCCGTGCGGCACGCAAGGGCATGATTATCAAAGGAGGCGACATTGCGGATAACATCGCCAACTTAGAGGCCATCGTCTTTGACAAGACTGGTACCTTAACCATTGGCAAACCTGAAGTTGTGGGAGCGACCTATCTTGGCGATGAAAAACTTATCAAGCAGGTTGTTCAGGCAGTTGAAAAACAATCGAGTCACCCAATCGCTCAAGCTCTCATGACCTATACGGCTGACAGCTCTGCTATTGCCCTCCAAAGCCTAGAAGACGTGACCGGAAAAGGCTTGGTGGCGGGCTATGAGGGCGACAGCTGGAAAATCGGTAAGGCGGGCTTTGTGGTGGATAGTTTGGTGAGTCCCTTGTCTGCTGACTTGCTGGCACAGATCGATGAGGCAGAAAGCACTGGGAAAACCCTGGTCTATGTCAGCCAAAATGATGTGCTGACGGCGATTTTCATGGTGGAAGATAGTTTGAAGCCAGAGAGCAAGCAGCTGATTGCTCAGTTGAAAGAAATGGGCGTGACGCCAATTCTCCTGACGGGCGACCAAGAAAAGACGGCTCGTTACGTGGCGAGTCAGGTCGGTATTGACCGTGTGATTGCCAACTGTCTACCGACGGACAAGGCTGCTGTTATCCAAGAACTGCAAACCGAGTTTGCGTCTGTCGGTATGGTGGGCGACGGTATCAACGATGCTCCTGCCCTTGCCCAAGCCAATGTCAGCTATGCCATGGGAAGTGGGACGGACATCGCCATGGAGTCAGCCGACATCGTGCTCATGGAAGACTTGACACGGATTCCCTACTCCATTCGCCTGTCTAAGAAAATGCGGAGCATCATCAAGCAAAATATCATCTTTGCCCTGTCTGTCATCGCCCTTCTCATCATCTCTAACCTCTTCCAGTCTATCAACCTACCGCTCGGTGTGGTGGGTCACGAAGGATCAACGATTTTGGTGATTTTGAATGGATTGAGACTCTTGTATTTTAAATAGCATCAGACCGCCAGTTGCTTGGCGGTTTTGCTTTTATTTTTTAAAAAAAACGCTTGCATTTCAAAAATTATTGTTTTATAATAATTTCGAGGATAATATTATCATAAAACAATAATAATCGGAGGTTTGCTATGAAAACAAATCTACTCAAAACAGCAGGATTGGTTGCTGCATGTGTTCGCTTTTTCTTCTATTTTTTGATTGCTCTCTATGCCTTCTATACATTGGCAGGTTTTAGCGGGGATTCTTTTGTAACACGTTCTTGGGAATACACCTTTAACAAACCCATTGACCAGATTGGTGTCTGGCTCATCCTTTTATCAAGTGGATTAATCTTACTCGTCTTGGCGGCACTCAGTCATATTGCCTACTTAATTCAAAAGTTATGTAAATTGCTTTTGGAAGAAGATTATTTCGCTTCAGCTAGTCTGGAACTGTATCAGAAACTCTTCATCAGTTTGCTGGTCTTGACAGCTGGTCAATTCGGCCTAACCAGCTTGATTGCCCTGACAAATGCTGCTGGACCAAACAATTTCCTCAATCTGCGTTGGTCAGATTTTATCCTCAATGCTCTCTTTATCTTCCTGACTTATTTTGTCTGGACCTTAGTACAAAAGGGGCAAGAACTTGAAACCGAGAACAGCGAGTTTATCTGATATGGAAATGATTCGCGTAAACTTAGACAAGGTCCTCAAAGACCGACAAATGACTTCCAAGGACTTGGCGGAGCAAGTCGGCATTACCGAAGCCAACCTATCCATTCTCAAGACAGGCAAGGCAAAAGGCATTCGTTTTAATACCCTGATGAGCATCTGCCGAATCCTAGACTGCCAACCAGGAGATATTTTGGAATTTGTGAGTGAGGGGTAGATACATAAAAAGAGATGAAGCAAAAAGGCTTTAATATAAAAAATAGCTTAGAACCGCGCCATTCGAGACGTTAATTCTAAGCTATTTTTGATTGTTAAAATTTTAATCAAAAGGCTAATCCAACCTCTTTTTAATAAGTCGCTAAGCGTTTTTCTAGTTGTAATTGACCAAATGCATAAAGGGTACAGATAACCCAATAAATAAGGGCCACACAGATGTAAACTGTCATGTAGTCCGACTTGGCTCCGCCGACTATTTTGGCCTTATTGAAAATCTCTGGTACAGTAATCATGGCTGTCAGAGAGGTACTTTTGACCATGTCTAAGAGGACATTGCTCAGCGGTGGAAGGGCAATGCGAAAGGCTTGGGGAATGATGATTTTTCGGTAAATCACATTGGTCCGCAAACCCAGGGAACGCGCTGCTTCCCATTGCCCCTTATCAATGGCTGAAAGAGATGCACGAATAATTTCAGAAATGTAGGCACTGGACATGGAGGTAAAGGCGATGATAGAGGCTGTTATGGCATCTAACTGCAAGCCCATAAAGGGCAGACCAAAATAGATGAAGAAAAGAAGAACCATGAGGGGAATACCACGCATGAGAGAAATATGGGCCATAGCCAACCAACGCAAGGGTCCAAACTTAGACATCCGCATGAGGGCTACAAAAAATCCACAGAAAGTCCCCAAGGCAAAACCAATTAGGGATAGGGATAGAGTGTAGGGAAGTCCCTCCAAAATCTGTGGAATAGCCTCTCTTGCAATATCTGCATTAAAAACTGCCTGCCAGTTAATATCCATATCTTCTCCTCTTCTTAAAAACCAGATAGACCTTGCCAGTCTGGGACTGACAAAGTCTATACAAGATACGTTTAATTTGTTACGAGTTCTTATTCAACTTCGATAACTGGCAACTCATCTGCATTCTCAACAGGGACTGTCAAGTCTTGTCCTGCATAGTATTTCTCAGAAATTGCCTTCAAAGTTCCGTCAGCTTTCATCGCTTCAAGAGCTTCGTCAATTTTTTCTTTCAAGCTTGTGTCAGCCTTGCTCATGACAATACCTTGTTCAGTTGGGTTGTATTTTGCATCACCCATCTTCACTTTGATGTCTGGGAAGTTGGCATTTACCCATTTGATGGCCATGACTTGTGTGTAGTAGTCGTTTGGAATGAAGTCTGTACGACCTGTTGATACATCACGCAAATAGACATCGTTAGTTACGTTGTCATAGATAACTGGCTCTGCACCTTGCTTTTCAGCAATTTTCATGTACTGAGTACCTGCACCACCACCAGCTTTTTTACCAGTCCAGTCGCTCAAGTCAGCTGCTTCGATTCCTGATGAACCATCTTCACGAACGATGTAGCCGCCAACTGAATACTTGTAAGGGATAGAGAAGTTATACTTTTCCTTACGAGCTTCTGTCATGTCAAAGTTGTTCACAGAAATATCGACTTTCCCACTGTCAACAGCTGTAAAGGCTTCTGCCACACCGATTTCTTGGTATTCGATTTCCAATTTCAAACGTTTACCAATTTCATTGATCATGTCAATTTCATAACCGACCAATTCTTTAGCATCGTTGTAGTAAGAAGTTGGGAAGAGGGTACCTGGTGTTGCAACCTTCAAGACACCTGCTTCTTGTACCTTTTCCCATTGAGTCTGTTCAGCTGAAGAACTGCTTGTATTAGAACTTGAGCTAGAACATGCTGCCAAGGTCAAAGTAGAAACCAAGAGAGCTGAGGCCAAAACTTTTTTCAACATAAAACAATCTCCTTTGGAAGCCATAGCTTCCCTTTTACTTTTTCGGTGTTAACCCACCAACTTTTACAGGTTAACATTTTGAAAACGTTTTGGCAAATAATTGAACTGAAAAAATGAATTCCCTTACAAGTTGAGTAAACCTGCTGCCTCCATTTGGTCTGCCAACTGCAAGAGTAAATCCTCTCGTCCCTTGGCTGCTGTCAATTGGATGCCGATTGGCAAGCCGTCAGCCCGTACATAAGTTGGCAGAGAAATGGCTGGCTGACCACAAATATTGGCCTGCTGCGTAAAGGGGGTTAGGGCTAGGCTGTCCTCGAACATTTGCCAGATCAGGTCCTGCTGCTCTTCCATGGAATAGTTCTGGGTGTGCTTGAGGCGGTCCAGCAAATCTGCTGGCAGGTCAAATTGCCCATGCTTGGGCGCTACATCAGCCACCGTCGGTGTCAGAAGCAAGTCGTAATCCTCATGGAAACGCGCCATGTTGGCTCCAAACTGGTCCCAGTCCAATAGGGACTTGGAGTGCAATTTGGCTGGAATGGTTTGCCCGCTTTGGTAAATAGCCCAGGACATGACTTCCATGTCTTCCAAGGTCATCTGGCGCCCAAAAGCTGCTTCGATCTCGTCAAACATCTGGGCTGTGTCCACGCTGTTCATCAGGTAGAAGGATTTCATCAGGGCCACTCCATCCAGAGGATATTCTGACAATTCCACCAGCTCATGCCCTAAGTCAGACAAGTGATGACAGGCTTTTTGAACCGCTTCTACCGGTTCAGGACTGACCTTACTCCCTACTGGAGATTTGGTATAGTAGGCGATTTTAAGGGGACGAGACAATTTTCCAAACACCTCCGCCTCGCTCAGCTTGGCAAGGGGAAAGGGGGCTTCCAGCTGATAGTCCTGGAAATGGTAGAGCAGGCGCTGGGTATCGCGGACAGACTTGGTCAGGGCAAAATTGACAGATGCCCCCTGCCAGCCACGATAGGACTTGGGTCCAACTGGAATCCGACCACGACTGGTTTTGAGCCCGATCAAGCCATTGAAAGAGGCTGGGATACGAATAGACCCACCACCATCCGATGCCGCAGCAATAGAGACCATGCCTGAAGCCAGCGCTGCGGCTGCTCCGCCACTTGATCCACCAGCATTGCGACTGGGGTTCAAGGGAAGATTGACAGGACCATGCAGGCTGGCATCTGAGATATTTTTGAAGCCGAATTCTGGCGTGTTGGTCCGACCGACAATGATGAATCCCAAGTCCTTCAAGCGTTGGACATAGGTATCGGTATGGCCTGCTGGTCGACCAGCAAGCAGGCGAGAACCTGCAGAAGATGGCTGCCCCTTTTCATTTTGTCCCAGATCCTTCAGTAAGAAAGGAACTCCTGCAAATGGCTTGCCCAGATAGTCTTCTTTCTCCGCTTCTTTCAGAGCTTCATCATATTGCTTGCTGACAACCGCATTGAGGGCGGGATTGAGCTTTTCAATCCTGTCAATAGTTTCTTGCACCAACTCCTTGGCAGAAACCTGTTTTTGATTGACAGCCTGGGCCATAGCTGTCGCATCTTTCCATTTCATAGATTTTCTCCTAGATTCCATATTTTTCCATAGACTGCTTGATGGTCTTTCCGAGCGCCATAAAATCAGCCATGTTGTCCGACGAGGGATAAAAGGTGGTCAGAAAAGCTCCGTTTTCAATCAAGACACGCTCAATTCGTGTTTTCATATCCTCCACCGTCACATCCTGACCGACCAAGTCTGACAAATTGGCCATCGAATCCGGATTTACTTGCGGAAATCTGTCCGATACTTCTTGCGGAGCAAAACTTGCTGCATAAAATTCAGCCACCACTTGCCCTCGTTTGACTTGATTGCCTGATACACTGATATAGGCAGAAATAGCAATGGCCTCTTGGTAAATCCGCTGGGCCAATCCAGCAAACTTCCGCCCCTTGATGCTAAGGTCGTAGGTCCCAGGACAGTAGGAAGTTGCCACCTCACCACTGACCACCTCGAAGGGAAAATCCGAAAGCGCCTGAACAATCAAATCCACCATGACCTGATAAGACTCCCGCAAATCGACTTTATGACCAGAAGGATTAGGCAAAATCAGAGTGACATTCAAAATCCCTTCATCCGCAACGACTGCCAAACCGCCCAAACTCCGAATAATAGGACTGTAGCCCGCCCGACCAATACTGGCTAAGCCCTTGTCCAGCTGGGCCACCTGAATGTCCATCATCCCCAGAATGACCGTTTGGTCCATGGGCCAAAAATGTAAAATCCCTGTATTGGACTGACGATTGACCTCGCGCAAAAAGACCTCGGTCCACACCAGTGGCCCCTGTTTCAAACCCGTCAAGCCAGACCGATCTTCGTATTTTTTTATGGTCTTATTCTCAACCCAAGATTTCATTCGTAAGCGTTCTCTTTCAAATTACTATATCTTATTTTAACACAGAGCCTGTGATGCGTCGGAGAAAATGCCCAGAGTTTTTTCTGAAAAAGAAAGGAGACTGGAGTTTCCAGTCTCATCTTAGAATTATAAATCCTCAAAGGCATCTTTTACCTTGTCAAAAAATCCTTTTTTATGGGGTTTGACATCAATATTTCCTGCTGCCGCGAATTCTTTAAGAGCTGCTTTTTGGCGGTCATTCAAACCTGTCGGAGTGACGATATTTACTGTGACATATTGATCACCAATAGCTCCACCACGAACACTTGGGGCACCTTTTCCTTTAAGTCGGAAGGTCTTACCAGTCTGGGTTCCTTCAGGAATGACCATATCTACATCACCGTGAACCGTTGGCACATGAACTGTATCTCCAAGTGCTGCTTGGACAAAGTTGAGGTTCAGTTTATAGTGAATAGTAGTCCCTTCACGTTCAAACTTGTCTGAAGGTTGGACCTGAATGACAACGTAGAGATCTCCGTATGGACCTCCATTGAAACCTGCTTCACCTTGACCTGCCAAGCGAATACGTTGACCAGTTTCCACACCAGCTGGCACCTTAACCGTCACAGTATGGGCTTGTTTTTCATGACCAGTTCCATGACAGGTTGTACATGGGTCTTTGATTTGTTTTCCGCGACCATGACAGACATCACAGGTCATTTGACGGCGCATGGTTCCAAGTGGAGTTTGGGTGTCCACATTGATCACTCCAGAACCATGACAACGCCCACAGGTTACTGGACTTGTTCCAGGTTTGGCACCTGAACCTGTACAGGTTCGACAAGTTGCCTCACGGTTATAGGAAACTTCACGTTCCACACCAAAAATCGCTTCTTCAAACTTCAAGTTGACCGCATACTGCAAGTCATCCCCTTGACGAGGTGCATTAGGATTACGCGTCGCACCGCCTCCACCAAAGAAGCTAGAGAAAATGTCTTCAAAGCCACCGAAACCTGCTCCGTCGAAACCACCAAAGCCACCTGCTCCTCCGCCGAAGCCTCCATTGGCACCCGCAGGACCATACTGGTCATAGGCAGACCGTTTTTGCGGATCGCTCAAGGTCTCATATGCCTCTTGGACCTCCTTGTATTTATCCTCCGCACCCGGATCCTTATTAATATCTGGATGGTATTTCTTTGAAAGCTTCCGATAAGCCTTCTTAATCTCGTCCTGAGAAGCGCTCTTAGAAACGCCCAGACGATCGTAATATTCTGTGTTGTTCATATAAGATACCAAGCCCGTTAAAAGCAAAGTGAAAATAGGGAGTGAAAGTGTCCAGTGGACACTTTCAGCCCTGTCGTACAAAAACAATAAGCGACAGGTGTTTCTCAAAAAGTCTATCCCCAGACTTTTTGACTTTTCACACAGCTTTTAGGGCGGGTTCAATTCCTTTCGTTAAAAAATAGACGAAACTCAGAAAGAAGCCCGTGTTCGAATTACCGAACTTGTATTCCTTTCTTTGAAATGTTGAAAGTAGCCCGTGTTCGATTACGAACACTTTCCTTTCTATGAAGATATTAAGCCGTTAAGCGACTCAAAGAAAAATAAGGAGTGAAAGTGTCCGGTGGAACACTTTCAGCCCTGTCGCACAAAAATAATAAGCGACAGGTATTCCTCAAAAAGTCTATCCCCAGACTTTTTGACTTTTTCACAGAGTCGTAGGCGTATTCAATTCTGTAAAAGTTAGAAGGGTATTTACCCAAAAACAGAGGCTGGGTTGCAACCTCTGTGATTGGAAATTTTATTAACGAATGATTTCTATTCTCGAGAAGATGAGAATGGAGTTCGAGCTAAGAACTTCGGAAAAAATGATTTTCCAAACCCTAGATACTCAAAGAAATTCAAGACTAGGCTAGGCAACTGGACGAAGATTGAACTAGAGTTCATCGAGGAGAGTTAACAAAGCCTAGTGAAGAATTTCGAAGAGTATTACTTTTCAGTAAACTCGCCGTCTACGACATCATCGCCTGCGTTGTTAGCTGTTTGGGCACCTTCTTGGCCTGCGGCTGCTTGTTGCGCTGCTGCGGCTTGCTCGTAGAGTTTCACTGCAAGAGCTTGGGCTTTTTCGTTAAGGTTTTCAAGTTTAGCCTTCATGTCATCCAAGTTGTTAGCTTCTTGAGCTGCTTTCAACTCGTCAAGAGCTGCTTGGGCTTGGTCACGTTCTGCGTCGAAGCCTTTGCCTTCTGTTTCTTTAAGAGTTTTCTCAGTCGCAAAGATTGCTTGGTCAACGTCGTTACGAAGATCCACTTCTTCCTTACGTTTCTTATCTGCTTCAGCGTTTGCTTCTGCATCTTTCATCATGCGATCGATTTCTTCATCTGTCAAACCTGAGTTAGACTGGATAACGATTGTTTGTTCTTTTTGTGTACCAAGGTCTTTGGCTTTTACAGAAACGATACCGTTCTTGTCGATGTCAAATGTAACTTCGATTTGTGGAATACCACGAGGTGCTGCAGGGATGTCAGTCAATTGGAAGCGACCAAGAGTCTTGTTGTCTGCTGCCATTGGACGCTCACCTTGAAGCACGTGGATGTCAACAGCTGGCTGGTTATCTGCCGCAGTTGAGAAGACTTGTGATTTAGAAGTTGGGATAGTTGTGTTACGGTCGATGAGTTTTGTAAATACGCCACCCATTGTTTCAATACCAAGTGACAATGGTGTTACATCGAGGAGGACAACGTCTTTGACATCACCAGTGATCACACCACCTTGGATTGCCGCACCCATAGCAACAACTTCGTCAGGGTTCACAGATTTGTTTGGCTCTTTACCTGTTTCAGCTTTTACAGCTTCCACAACGGCTGGGATACGAGTTGAACCACCAACAAGGATGACTTCGTCGATTTCAGACAAGCTAAGTCCTGCATCTGAAAGGGCTTGACGAACAGGAACTTTTGTACGTTCTACAAGGTCGTAAGTCAATTCGTCAAATTTTGCACGTGTCAATGTCATTTCCAAGTGAAGCGGACCTGCTGCACCAGCAGTGATGAACGGCAAGCTGATTTGAGTTGATGTTACACCAGACAAGTCTTTCTTAGCTTTTTCAGCCGCATCTTTCAAACGTTGAAGGGCCATCTTGTCAGCTGACAAGTCGATGCCGTTTTCTTTCTTGAATTCTGCTACCATGTGGTCGATAATCTTTTGGTCAAAGTCGTCACCACCGAGCTTATTGTCACCTGCTGTTGCAAGTACGTCAAAGACACCGTCACCGAGTTCAAGGATAGATACGTCGAAAGTACCACCACCAAGGTCGAATACCAAGATTTTCTCGTCTTTGTCAGTCTTATCCAAACCGTAAGCAAGGGCTGCTGCAGTTGGCTCGTTGACAATACGTTCTACTTCAAGACCCGCGATTTTACCAGCGTCTTTTGTTGCTTGACGTTGAGCATCGTTGAAATAAGCCGGAACAGTGATAACGGCTTTGGTTACTTTTTCACCGAGGTATTCTTCAGCGTAGCCTTTCAAGTATTGAAGGATCATTGCTGAAATTTCTTGTGGAGTGTATTCTTTGCCGTTTGCTGAAACTTTTTCAGAAGTTCCCATTTTTGATTTGATAGAGATAATGGTATCTGGGTTAGTTACTGCTTGGCGTTTTGCCGCATCACCAACGATGATTTCACCATTTTTGAAAGACACAACAGACGGAGTTGTGCGGTTTCCTTCTGGGTTTGCGATGATTTTTGATTCAGTTCCTTCAAGAACTGCAACTGCTGAGTTTGTTGTACCTAAGTCAATACCGATAATTTTAGACATATGTTTTACCTCTTTTTAATTTACTTTCTTTTCAAGTAGTTTAACGACATTTCGGTCAAGTTTTCTTTTTTGGAAAATAGCAGAGCGACTATTCAGATACGACTACCATAGCCGGTCTCAACAGACGTTCATGCAACTTGTAGCCTTTTTGGAAGACTTGTACGATGTGTTCTGCTGGGCAGTCGTCTGTGGCTGGAACGGTTTGAATGGCCATGTGAAGATTTGGGTCAAAGACATCGGTTGCGACTTCTTCCACCCCTTCTTCTTTGAGGGCTTGAATCAAACTTTCCTGTACCATTTCCAAGCCTTTTTTGACATCTTCTGTCAGACCTTCGACTTGAAGAGCACGCTCCAGGTTATCTAAGCTCGGCAAGATTTTCTTAGCCAAGTCTTGCGAACGGTAACGCTGAATGGTTTGGCGTTCCTCGTTGGCACGGCGTTGGATATTTTGCATTTCAGCATGGGTACGGAGGTACTTGTTTTCAAATTCCTCTGCACGCTCATTTGCCAAATCCAATTCTGATTTTTCAGGCGTTTCGACAACTTCTTCTGTTGCTTCCACTTCCTCTAGGATTTCTTCATTTTTGATTTCTTCTGACAAAGCATTCTCCTTCTAATTGACTTCATAGTGATTGCTACTTAAGTATCGGTAGTAATCGGTTAATTTCATAAATAGGACGCGGCTGATGATGTTGATCAAACTCATCTGCCTACGGTAGTCCATGTCAACAGGACCAAGCAAACTCATCTGGGCCATGCCCCGATAGGGGATTGGAAAGCGATGATGAATAACTGTCACATCCGCTAGGGCAGGATCCCTATGTTCCGCAACAGAAATGCTGGTCTGCTGGTTTGGCGCCAAGCCTTGCCGCAACTCTGGGGCTAATAGCTGTGGGCTATCCAAAAGCTGATAGGTGGCGAGATTGCCATAGGTCAGCGAAGCGACCTTTCCACTGATAAAGACTGACTCTTGGAAGAGGTTGGAAAAGATGTAGTCCATGAGATCCAAGACATTGTCCGTCGTGGTGAAGTAACGCTGCACCACCTGGGGAATCTCCGTCCGCAGCTTGTAGTGGATTGCCAAGACCGTCTGGTCAACGAAGCGTTCATCCACCAGGCGTTTGAGCACTTCCAAGTCCCTGGTCAAAAAGTTCTTGGGAATGGCAAACTGAACAGTGACAGGTTTGGACTGATCCAAGGTCAAGACTGCCAAGGCATCATGGCTACTAAGTTGCACGATGTCAAAGGAAGTCAACTGCTGACTGGTCGGCTCCACATCTAAGATGACCGAAGTGTAGCCTGTCAAATCCGCTAGGACTGTACTGGCCCGCTCCAAGATGTCTTCCAACTTGAAGGCTTCAAAGTCGAAGGCCTTGACCACCTGATAAACATCTTCTTCATTGATGTGTTCCAAGTTGAGCGAGTGGTTGACAAAGTATTGAAAACCAGCCCGACTGGGCATCCGACCGCTTGAAGTATGAGCTTTTTCTAGCAAGCCCAGTTGCTCTAGCTTAGCCATATCATTGCGAATGGTAGCTGAACTAGAAGCAATCATCTCCTGCAAGGCCTTAGAACCAACCGGCTCATGATGGCGCGTAAACAATTCAACAATCAGATTCAAAATATCATTTTGACGTTGGGTAATCATCTCCGCTCCTTTCATGAACAGTGTTGATTTTTATATTTTTAGCACTCTATAACGATGAGTGCTAAACTTTATACTCCCATTATACGCCGAAAAAATGGATTGTCAAGAGAAAAAACCAAAAAATTAGCACTCTTTTACCTAGAGTGCTAAAAATCGGTCTAAGGACCTAGAATGGTGGATTGTCAACAAAAAAATCAGAGAAAAATCCCTGATTTTATATCTTATTCCCCTTGGGCAATCAATTCTGCTCCACGTTTGCGGTAAGATAGGTCGCCAACTGCTTCAATTAAAAGCTTGCCATTTTCGTATTTGAGGACGGTGATTGAGCCGTTATCCAGGAAGACATTGGCACCACGCTCTGGCTCCAACAGATGGGCCAGGGTTGCAATGGTCATACCGTGACTAACTACAAGGGCATTGCCGCCGCCCTGCTTTTCCAAGTCTTGGGCGATAGCCTCAAAGCCTGTCAAGATACGATTACTCAAAACTTCCCATGATTCCGCCCAGCCAGCGGTGTCTGCTTCTTGGATACCTGCTGCGATTTCCGCAAAGGACATGCCTGTCGCATCAACTGTCCCTTTCAAACGAGGCAGGACACCTTGGAAAAGCTCGGCATCATACATACCTTCGAAACTACCAAAGCACCATTCACGGATACGCTTGTCTTGGTAATATGGGATTTTTCCTAAAATTCCCAACTCACGCTGGGCGATGGTCATGGTCTGAACGGTCCGCCCCAGGTCACTAGATACGGCTAGTTTAAAATTAATGCCCGCATCCTTGAGCCCCAAGCCCAGTTCACGAATTCCTTCCTCACCAGCCTTGGTCAGCGGTGTATCACACCAGCCCTGCACGCGCCCGATGGTATTAAACATGGTTTTCCCATGTCGAGAAATATATAATCTTACGTCTGCCATAGTGTTCTCCTTGTCTTTTCTTACTATTAATACTCTTCGAAAATCAAAAGCAAACGTTGTTGACTTGATTTGATGAACTTCAGTTCTATCTGCATCTGCGTCGCCTAGTCTGCTTTTGATTTTCATTGAGTATAAGTATAGCAAAAAACCGACTGCTTGTCGCAATCGGTTTACGTTTTTAGTTCTTAAAACTATGAATCGGAGCTGGAATTTGTCCGCCACGGTTGATAAAGTCAGCAGACGAAGCCTGATTGACCTTCATAACAGGAGCTGTTCCCAGAAGCCCACCGAATTCAATCATATCCCCTTCTTTTCCAAGCGGAATAATGCGGACCGCAGTGGTTTTCTGGTTGATAACTCCAATCGCTGCCTCATCCGCAATCATAGCCGCGATAGTTTCAGCAGGCGTTGTTTCTGGAATGGCAATCATGTCCAAACCAACTGAACAGATAGCCGTCATAGCTTCCAATTTTTCAAGGTTAAGCGAGCCATTTTGCACCGCCGCAATCATGCCCTCATCCTCAGACACAGGGATAAAGGCACCTGACAAGCCACCGACTTGGTTGCAGGCCATGACCCCACCCTTTTTGACTGCGTCATTGAGCAAAGCCAGGGCAGCAGTCGTTCCGTGCGTACCTACGGTTTCTAACCCCATTTCCTCCAAAACCCGTGCCACTGAGTCTCCAACAGCTGGCGTCGGAGCAAGGGACAGGTCCACGATACCGAACTTAACACCCAGGCGTTCGCTGGCCATATTGCCGACCAACTGACCGATACGGGTAATCTTGAAGGCCGTCTTTTTGACGGTTTCTGCCACTACATCAAAGCTCTCACCACGCACTTTTTCAAGAGCACGCTTGACCACACCAGGCCCAGACACGCCGACATTGATAACCACATCCGCCTCGCCGACACCATGGAAGGCACCCGCCATGAAAGGATTGTCCTCAACCGCATTGGCAAAGACCACCAGCTTGGCCGCCCCCATATCAGAAGCCTCCGCCGTCTCCTTGATGATCCGCCCCATATCCCGCACAGCCGTCATGTTGATACCCGTCTTGGTCGAGCCGATGTTGACTGACGAGCAGACCTTTGTCGTTTGGGCCAATGCCTGCGGTATAGAGTTGATGAGGATTTCATCCCCTTTTTGGTAGCCCTTTTGAACAAGAGCTGAAAAACCTCCGATAAAATCGATGTCGATCTCATGAGCCGCCTTGTCCAAGGCATGAGCCAAGGGAAGATAATCCGTGGCATCTGTCGCCGCACCAATCAAAGCAATAGGCGTTACCGACACCCGCTTGTTGACAATGGGAATTCCTAGCTCCGCCGCAATCTCATCACCGACCGCTACCAAGTTCTTAGCCTTGGTCACGATTTTAGTGTAAACTTTCTCCGCAGCCTTATCAATGTCCGAGTCGATACAGTCCAAGAGGGAAATTCCCATGGTAATGGTCCGAATATCGAAGTGCTGCTCCTCGATCATCTCAATGGTTTCTCTAACCTGTCTAATGTCCATGATTGCTCTCCTTACAAGTTGTGCATGGCATCAAAAATCGCCGCACTTTGAATGTTGATTTTCACATTCAAAGCCTGACCATAGGCTTCTAGTTCTGCACGAAGTTGCGTGAAATCTTTCTTCTCATCTGATGACACCACCGCCATCATGGTAAAATACTCATCCAAAACAGTCTGAGAAATGTCATCAATATTGAGTCCCAATTCCGCAATCTTAGTTGCAACACCAGCAACAATTCCTGACTTGTCCTTACCGACAACTGTAACAATAGCTTTCATCTGAACACCTCTTCTAAATTTTCATTTATTTTATCATAAATATGCAGAAAAAGGTAGAAATCATCTAGTTTCTACCTCTAACATACGTGTTTATAGTCCTTGTTGCTTCTTGTAATCTGTCACAGTCATGCCAGTCCATTTCTTGAAGGCACGGCTGAAGGCGTTAACCTCGCTGTAGCCAATCAGACTGGAAATCTCCTCTGCTGGTAATTTCATCTTGAGATAGGAGAAGGTCATGGCCTTTTGAACGGCTTGCAGTTCCTGTTTGAAGCTGGTATTTTCAGCCGACAGGTTGCGTTGCAGGGTCCGCACGCTGACACCAAGTCGGTGGGCAATGTCTTCTACCAAGAAGAAGCCGCTTGGAATTGCCGAATAGAGTTCCTGCTGGACATAGCCTGCGAAACTCTGCTCTCTGACCTGCTGGGCCAGGTGCTGATTGAGCTCCGTTTCCAAGTATTGCCACATGATATTGTTCCGGGTCAAAAATGGCTTCTGTAAATCTGCCTTGTCAAAGACCAGACGATTACTGTCCCCCTTTTGAATAGGCAGACCAAATTCTGCCACGGTTTCCACCTCGTAATCATAGGGACTTTCCACCACTAGTGGCACAATTCGCTCGCCGACACCTGTACGAATCATATTGAGGACCAAGAGTTGCTCATTGAGGACTGAGAATTTAGGCAGGTCCATATTGGCGTGGGCAAATTTGTAGGTAACAGAAACGGTCGTATCTGCCTCGACCACATCGACTTCAACCGGCCCCACAATCTTCTTGAAGCGGGCAAAACGGTCCAAGGCCTCAATGCCGTACGGTGATGACAAGGCCACAAAGAAGGCTGGTACAAACATCTGAATCTGGGAAATCTGACTGAGAGCACGGATGTTTTCCTCAGACATGACTCTGTCAAATTCCTGCAACAGTCGGTGGTATTCCAGCGTGGTCAGACTGATTTCTTCCTGCCAGAGTTTGTTGGGCACTTCCGCCCGTTGCAAAAGCTCTGCGATATCCGCTCCGATGCTTTTTAGAAATTCTTGAAATCGATTTGTAATGGTAAGTTTCATATTCCCTCTTCTTTCTAGAACAATTTTACCAAATCAGGCAATATTTATACAGTTTGTCCAAAAGAAGAGAAAATCATCCTCTCCTTTTTATTTCATTTGGCTGAGCATCAAAGCGTCGTAAGCACGGTCACCAAGGATACGGCGAAGACCTACTAGGAAGTTTGCTCCTTGTCCGACCATGTAACGTGTCTTAGGACGGCGAGCATTGATGATTTTTTGGACAGTGTTTGAGATGACTTTTGGATCAGATCCTTTCATTGGTGGGTTGTCCATCGCCTTGATGTAGGCATTGACCACTGTTTTGTAAGGTCCATTTTTAGATTCAAAGGAGAAGTTATCACGCACGCCTTGGTTGAAGCCTGTGTTGATGACACCTGGCTCAAGGACAACGACATTGATGTTGAATTCCTTCAATTCGATACGCAAGCAGTCGCTGTAGCCTTCGATTGTGTGTTTGCTGGCATGATACCAAGCTCCAAGTGGAGTGTAGATTTTTCCACCCATAGATGAAGTGTTGATGATCAAACCTTCACGTTTGGCACGCATATATGGCAAGACTTTCTGGGTCAAGCGAGCAACACCGTAAACGTTAACTTCAAATTGTTGTTGGACTTTGTCCATTGACAACTCTTCTACTGGACCGTACAAACCGTAACCAGCATTGTTCCAAAGGACATCGATACGACCTTGTTCTGCGATGATTTGTTTGACAACTGCTTCGATGTCCGCTTCGTTGGTAACGTCCATTTTCAAGACATGACCGCCAAGCTGCTCCAAGTCCTACATCTTGTCCACGCTACGAGCCACGCAGTAAACGATGTGACCAGCCTTGATCAAGTCTTGGGCAGACATTTTCCCCATACCTGATGATGCACCTGTAACTAAGATAACTTTTTTATTTGACATTTCTAAACCTCTTTTTGTTTTATTATCGATTGATGAGTCTATTATAGACCAACTTATCAATCCACGCCATGACAATTCACGCCACAATTTTGGTAAATTCTGCCAAATCTTATTCTAAAAGCGACTTTTTGTAGTCCCCAATTGTCATGCCTGTCCATTTCTTGAAGCCCCGACTGAAGGCATTGACCTCGCTGTATCCGAGTAATTGCGTGATTTTTAAGGTAACAGGCTGAAAAGCTCCACTGGAGCTCTTCACCCATCAATATTTTAAAATAGAAACAACGGCCTTGCCCCTCTTGAAATGAGGAACAAGGCCGTCGCCTAATCTTTTACTATTTCATTATTCACTTGACAGGAAACTGTTCAACTGAACTTCTGATTTTTCTCTTTGGGCTACTAACTAAAGCCTATTATTTTTCTTTGCGACGACGTGACGCCACTGCAACTGTACCCAACAAAGCTAAACCTACCAATGCAAGTGCAGATGTGCTTTCA